>JAFXEJ010000101.1 GCA_017513795.1 Ruminococcus sp. | reverse complement strand
CCTCTTCCCAAGCTGCCTTCTCATAATAAAGACCGATCTCCGGATAACCCTCACGATGTGCGACTCTTGCCATTGCAAGATACATACCAACTTCTGTGCACTCGCCGCTGAAATTAGCACGGAGTCCATCAATGATCTCCTGATCTGTAACAGCCTTTGCAACGCCTACTTCATGCTCGCAAGCAAAAACGAGCTTATCTGAAGTTTCTTCCTTAACGATGAACTTTGAACCGGGAACGCCGCACTGTGGGCACTTCTCAGGTGCTGAATCTCCTTCATGAACGTATCCGCAAACTGGACATACATACTTTTTCATAATAATTACCTCCGTTATTTAATATAATTTTTAGTTGATTTATCGTTAATACTGTGTTACAGCATTACACACTGTGTTTTACTCTGTCGCTTTCCTCAGCACGCTTACCGTTGTTAAAGCGGTCAAGAGTTCCTACAAGATATCCCGTTATTCGTCTTACACGCTCAAACGGAACATCAGCAAATTCATATTTAAGATCAACAAATTCCCCGTCAGTTTTTACAGTCATTCCAGAAATTTTCCTGTCACTGTATTTATTTCTGCCGTAGTTTATGTATGCATTGATCTCCTCCTGTGAGAGCTGATCGCCGATAACATTTATCTGCATAAAAAATTTCCTCTCTTTCCGATCAATATAGGCTTGACTTTGATCTGAATTTATTGTATCATAAAATAAAGAACTTGTCTGTTGCAATTGCAACAAAAGGAGGAAATTTTTATGATGCCGCTCGACAATATACTTTTCAAGGGAATCAATCATGATGATTGCCTTAGAATGGTAAAATGTTTTAACGCAGACTGCCGTAAATACAAATCCGGAACATGTATCGCCGGATTTGATGATCTTACAGATCGTCTTGGGATAATTCTTTCCGGTACTGTGGTGATCGTCCGCTATGATATCAATGGTGTGCGCACTATCATTGAATCAGTGGAAAAAGGCGGAGTTTTCGGTACATTTTTTACATACAATATTCTGCGAAGAAGCAGTGTAGAAGTAGTAAGTGAAACTGACTGCGAAGTAATGTTTGTACATCGCAGTGAAATCACAAAACGCTGTGAAAATGCCTGTCTGTGTCATACACAGGTAGTTGAGAATCTTCTGAAAATAATGTCAGAAAACACAGTCAGGCTAAATCAGCGTATTGATGTTCTCAGTCAGCGTACAATAGAAGATCGTCTGATAAGTTATCTGCAAATTGTTGAAGATAAAACTCCTGAAGGAAAAACGCCGCAGATTCCTTTTTCGACTACTGCACTTTCTGATTATCTTTGCGTCAACAGAAGTGCACTTCAAAGACAGATCACAAAAATGAAGCAGTCTGGAATCCTCACGATATCAAAGCGAAAATTCCGGCTTCACATAAGCAACGACGATCATAATGTAAGCTGATTTGTATCACCGAGTTCCTTAGCAGGTTTTCCGGCTGCCGGTACAGACTTTGAACGATATTTCTCAAGGTTTTCACGTTCTTCATCTATGACTGAAACAGCGGACGCAAGAACTGCTTTCTTGCGCAGATTCATTACCTGAACTCCCTGTGAATCCCTTGTAGCCTTCGGCAGAAGCAGTGCCGTATTGAACATAAGTGTATGACCGCTGGAGCTTCTGAGCAAGATATCGCAGTCCTCCTCAATGAAAACCGCAGCCACAAGCGGCGATTTTTCAGAGTATGCGTTTGCAAGCTTACGGCGGTTTGTTTTTGTTTCATATGATTTCAGTGGAACTTTTGCCGCCTTTCCGTTTTCATAAAAATACAGGATATATCCGCTGTAATCTGTTGTTATAATCAGCGTTTTGAGATTTTCTCCGTCATCAAAGCCAAGCTTTGCCGGAACGTAATCTCCCATGAGACTTGCCTTTGTATCATCAAATGCGCTCGCTTTTGTCTTATACGCCTGTGCCTTATCCGACAGGAATATGAGCTCTGTTTTATTTGAGGCTTCAAAGCTCTGGGAAATAAAATCGCCGTCTTTGAGCTTATGCTCTTTACTCATTCTGAGAGACTGCGGAGTGATTTTCTTGAAATATCCTCCGTCGGTCACAAAAAGATTTACCTGATAATCAGGTGTATCATCTATCTGCTGTTCATCCTCTACGTCAGACTGATAATAGAACATAGTCTTTCTCGGCTGGGCGTAATTCTTGATTACACGACGAAGCTCGTCAATGATTATTTTTCTTATCTTCTTCTTGTCACGAAGGATTTCTTCCATTTCAGCAATATCTTTTTTAAGCTGATCTACTTCCTCGACGCGACGGAGAATATACTGTCTGTTGATATTTCGAAGTTTGATTTCTGCTACATATTCAGCCTGAATCTCATCAATTCCGAAGCCTATCATAAGGTTCGGAACAACATCAGCTTCGCTTTCAGTCTCACGAATGATACGGATAGCTTTATCGATATCAAGAAGTATCTTTGAAAGAGCTTCCAGCAGATGAAGCTTTTCTTTCTTTTTCTGAAGTTCATAATATGTTCTTCGCTGAACACACTCTTCACGGAAGGCTGTCCATTCTGTGAGAATTTCACGGACACCCATAACCTTCGGAGTTCCCGCAATGAGAATATTGAAATTGCAAGGATAGCTGTCCTGAAGTGGAGTCAGACGGTAAAGCTTCTGCATGAGCTTGTCAGGATCTGTACCCTTTTTAAGATCTATTGCAATTTTCAGACCGTCGATATCTGTTTCGTCACGGATGTATGATACTTCACGGATCTTTCCCTGTTTAACAAGATCGACGATTTTATCAACGATAGCTTCAATTGTCGTAGTATAGGGGATCTGTGTGATCTCAAGGCAATTTGCAGATTTATCATAGTTATATTTTGAACGTACTTTTATGCTTCCCCTGCCCGTTTCAAAAACTTTTTTAAGTTCGTTTTCATCATAGAGCATGAGTCCTCCGCCGGGGAAATCAGGACCTTTAAGTGTACTGAGGATATCGTGATCCGGATTTTTCATCAGTGCAATTGTAGTTTCGCAGACTTCTTCAAGATTGAAAGGACATACATTGCTCGCCATTGATACAGCAATTCCGGTGTTTGAATTTACAAGAACTGACGGAAAAGCAACTGGAAGAAGTGTGGGTTCCTGCATGGTATTGTCATAGTTCGGAACGAAATCTACAGTATCACTGTCAATATCACGAAATAGTTCAGCACATATTTTCTCTAGCTTTACCTCGGTATATCGTGCCGCAGCATAGTGCATCTTGCTTGAATACTGCTTTCCGAAATTACCCTTTGAGTCTACAAAAGGATGAAGGAGTGCCTCATTTCCACGGGTAAGACGTACAAGCGTTTCGTATATAGCCTGATCGCCGTGAGGATTGAGCTTCATTGTTTCACCGACAACATTTGCCGATTTTGATCTTTCCTTGTCAGGATTGAGCAGTCCACGTTTATACATCATGTATAAAAGTTTGCGATGAGAAGGCTTGAAACCGTCTATCTCCGGAAGTGCTCTTGATATGATAACGCTCATAGCATAAGGCATATAATTCTTTTTCAGTGTATCAGAAATACTCTCATTTACGATACTTCCTGAGTCTTCAATATATGCTTCATGCTTATAAGCAGATTTTTTTGGTGTGGATTCTTTTTTTCTTGCCATTTTTTAAACCTCTGTATAAAAATCTGAATATAGGTTAATCAGCTTATGTCTGCCAGTTCGAGATAATCCGAACCGTACTGTGAAATGTAATCCTTACGTCCCTGAAGATCATCTCCTAGAAGCATTTCAAAAACATCTGCTGATTCACGAATGTCTTCTGCTGAAACCTTGATAAGACGACGTGTTTCGGGATTCATAGTTGTAAGGCTCATCATGTCAGGTTCGTTTTCACCGAGACCTTTTGAACGCTGTATGGTATGCTTTTTATCACCGATAAGATTGAGTATGCGCTGTTTTTCCTGTTCAGTATAAGCGAAATATGTTTTTTCCTTGGTGTTTATCTCAAAAAGCGGCGATTCTGCAATATAGACATATCCTTTTTCGATGAGTGTCGGAGTAAGACGATACAGCATCGTAAGAATCAGGGTTCTGATCTGGAAACCGTCAACATCCGCATCAGTACATATAACGATTTTGCTCCAGCGGAAATTATCAATATTGAATGTTGAGAGATCTTTATTTGCCTTTGTATTTACTTCTACGCCGCAGCCAAGAACCTTAATAAGATCAGTGATAATCTCGCTTTTGAATATCTTTGTATATTCGGCTTTAAGGCAGTTGAGTATTTTTCCTCGAACAGGAATTATAGCCTGAAATTCGGCGTCTCGTGCAAGCTTTACAGAACCTAAAGCTGAATCACCCTCAACGATGTATATCTCTCGGCGTGAAACATCCTTTGTACGGCAGTCTACGAATTTTTCTACCATGTTTGACAGATCAATGGTTCCGGAAAGTTTCTTTTTCATATTAAGACGAGTTTTTTCAGCGTTCTCACGGCTTCGCTTATTAAGGAGAACCTGTTCGGATATACGCTTTGCTTCGTCCGGATTTTCCATGAAGTATACTTCGATCTGATGCTTCAGGAATTCTGTCATTGCTTCATAAATGAACTTGTTTGTAATTGCCTTTTTGGTCTGGTTTTCGTACGATGTCTGCGTCGAAAATGAAGATGAAACGATAACAAGACATTCTTCAACATCGACAAATGTGATTTTCGCTTCGTTTTTCTGATATCCGTTCACTGACTTTATATATGTGTCAAGCTGAGATACAAATGCCTGTTTTACCGCTTTTTCCGGTGAACCGCCATGCTCCAGAAAGCTGGAGTTATGGTAATATTCTGTCATTTTTATTCTGTTTGAAAAAGTCAGTGCAACATCAAGCTTCACCTTATATTCCGGTTTGTCTTCACGGTCACGTCCACGTCTTTCAGCAGTCCAGTGCTGAATGGAGGTCATTGCTGCTTCTCCGGCAACTTCTTTTACATAATCAGTAATGCCGTTTTCGTAAATGAATTCTTCTTCGTCAAAACTTCCGTTTTCGTTCTCAGTTCGGAAAATAAAGAGGATATTAGGGTTTACTACAGCCTGACGTTTAAGTATATCACGGAAAAAATCATCAGATACCTGAATATCAGTGAAAACATCAAGATCAGGACGCCAGCGTGTTTTCGTACCTGTCTGCTTTTTTTTGCAGGCTTCTTTTTTTAATCCGCCGACGTTCTCGCCCTTTTCAAAATGAAGTTCGTATCTGAAGCCGTCACGGATAACTTCTACATCCATGTATTCGGACGAGAATTGTGTTGCACAAAGTCCGAGACCGTTAAGACCAAGTGAATACTCATATGATTCGTCGGAATCATCATATTTACCGCCGGCATAGAGCTCGCAGTAAACAAGCTCCCAGTTATATCTCTGTTCTGAGTTGTTGTAATCTACAGGACATCCTCGTCCGAAATCCTGCACCTCAATATCGTTATTGCGGAAATGCGTGATTATTATTTTGTTACCGTAGCCTTCACGGGCTTCGTCTATGGAATTTGAAATAACTTCAAAAATTGAATGCTCACAGCCATCAAGGCCATCTGAGCCGAAAATAACAGCCGGACGCTTACGAACCTTGTCTGCGCCCTTGAGCATGGTAATACTTTCGTTGCCGTAATCCTTATTCTTTGCCATTTAACTCTGCCTTTCACTGAGAAACGTCCGATAGGACGCAATTTTTAAAACATACATTTTTATTTTATCATATTTCAGGCAACATTTCAAGCCTTTTGATTTAATTTGTCTAACATCATTGACAAACCAATTTTTCAGATAAAAAGGAGCTGTTTTTTACAGCCCCCGTTTATTCAGATAATTTCCGACCATTCAGATTCTTTGAATCCAAGCAATACCCTGTCCTCTGTGAGAAGAATCGGTCTTTTGACGAGCATTCCGTCTTCAGCAAGCAAACGTAACTTTTCTTCGTCAGTCATTTCGTCAAGTTTGTCTTTAAGATTCATAGAACGGTAAATCATTCCGCTTGTATTAAAAAACTTCTTCAGCGAAAGTCCGGATTTTTCATACCATTCTTTAAGTTCTTCATATGATGGATTGTCTGTTTTTATATCTCTTAAAGTGTAATCTGCACCTTTTGAATCAAGCCAGTTCTGAGCTTTTTTACATGTTGTGCATTTGGGATAGCATATAAATTTCATTGAATTACCTCCATTTTATTTTTTATCAAGTATTTCCTGAGCCTGTGCAACGTTTTCCGGATCAGGTTCACGGAACCTCTCTCTTTTGGAATTATCGCATATATTCATATAATCACAGAAATTACAAGGGATTTTCTTTCCCATAACAAGCGGAACTGCTTCTGCATCTCCGGCAAGGAGCGATTCAGCCATTTCTTTGAGCTTACCATACGAAAAATCACGAAGCTCTTTGATTCCTGTATCCGAAATACAGGACGAATTTGCATAGAGCTCACCCTTTTTTGTCTGTCTTGCCGGAATGAAATTTCCGTTTACGCCCTTTTCCATTGCTTCAAGAACTGACATATCACTGAGTAAAAGTCCGCTTGTTTTAAGCGAAGAATTCAGCTTAACGTTGTTAAAACTTTCAATTTTGCTGTTCTCCGGTGAAAAATCGGGAATCTGTACAGGTGAATACAGTACTCCGGCGGGCAGATATTCATCGTAAATTCCACCCTTATCCGTTGCGGCAAAAAGATACATCAGCATTTGCAGATTAATTCCGCTTGCAAGAGTTTCAGCAGTTATTTTTTTTGCACTGCTCTTATAGTCAATTATTCTGAGATATTTGTTATCACCGATCTGGCATACATCTGCTCTGTCAATTATTCCGCCGAAGGTGAGTTGATATTTATCTCCGAAATCTATTGATATAGAGTTGTTTTTCCGGATATCAAGTTCGTAGGCGTCCGGTACAAAATCTGATACCATAAGCGACTGCTGAGTATGAATAAAAATATTTGTCATTCGTTCAGTTATTTTTCTGAATATCAGGTCGGATTTCGGATCATTGACAAAATCACCGGCAAGCTTCTCTTTGCGGAATTTTTCAGCACAAGCTGAAATTTCTTTGTCAAGCTCATCGTAAGACATTTTCAGAAACTTTTCCTTTGATCTTGCAGCAAGAATATTGCTGAAGCATTCATGGAAGAAATCTCCGGCTGATATTGCGTTCAGTTCTACTTTTTCATTTTTGAAAAGTCGTAGGAACTTATCGCAGAAATACTGAAAATGACACTGATTATATTCATCAAGGCTTGATGGAGAAATCATAAGAGGTGTGAAGCTTTTAAGCTTTTTCATTATTTTACTGTCAATTGTAAAATTCTGCTTATATAAACTTCGGCTGAGAACGTATGATATTCTGCTTTTATAGCTGTCATCGCTGGAAAGAATATGGTTCAGTGAAGCCGCTTCCGTACTGTTAAATGCTCTGTTCTGCATATAATGGTAGAAAGCCGAATGCATGGTTACTGCATAAAAATGAGGTGGTATATCGTCAGCAGTGAGCCTCATTTCTTTATTGCCGAACATGGATATGATATTTTCGATAATCTGTGCCGGATATTTTGCCTGACCAGACAAATCTGACAGCGGATATGTGATATATAACTTTTCAGAAGCAGCTGACAATGCTTTATATACAACAAGACGCTCAGATGCGATGAGATCAGACAAGGGACGTGAGATTTCTATGCCGTTTCTGGAAAGTTTCATCTTATCAGACTCTGAAAAAAGACCGTGGACATTTACAAAATTAGGAAAGCTTCCGTCATTTGAACCTATAACAAAAACAACTTTCGGTGCATTAAGTCGTGCTGTCCGTGATGATGCTGCAATAACAGCGTCAAGAGTCTGCGGCGGAACAGAATACTTTATTCTACCTATCATTGATTTTATAATCTTTACAAGCTCGCTAAATGAAATTTCACGTTCTCCGAGAGTGCTGCTTATACTGTCAAGAATATCTATAAGACATCCCCACAGACGTTTAAGTTCAGAAGCTTCAAAGTCAAGGTTTTCTCTTATGAGATTACCCATTATTTTTCCGGTATTACGCTCAGCGCCGCACTCTGCAAGGTATTCATATAGCAGACGTGCAGCTTTGTGTGCCGTAATTTTTTTACTGAGTTTTCTTCTGAGAGATATCACCGGATCAATAAATTTCTTTCGCATTGATTCGATTTTTTTAAGTTCGGCATCTTCAGCTAAAAAAGGTCTGCACCATTTGTCACCGTCGATATTCCATTTGAAACAGTAATTTTCAAGTAATGATATATCGGTTACTTCAATATCAAGAATACCGCTTTTCATCATTCGGAAAAAATGCTCTGAACGCATCTTTACCGAGATAAGAAGGCTGAGAAGCGAAGTAAAAAATACCATTATTACTGTATGATTTACCGGCTGTTCAACACTTAGAAAATACGGAATATCATATCTGCGGAATGCTCCTTTGAGTACGCCGGAATATGCAGCTATGTCATTTGATATTATGGCTATATCACGATATTTCAGCGTATTGTCATTATGGATGAGATGCTTTATAGAAGCACAGATATATTCTGCTTCACTGTACATATCTTTAGCTTCAAAAATACGGATATTTTCCGGTGACGGAGCACTTTCCGGCTCGTTAGGAAGGTTACGCAGAATTCTTCGGCTCAGATATTCAAGCTCGGGATTCTTAAATCTGAAAATATCATTGCACATTGTAATTCTGTATTCCAGTCCAAGATCAGCACATATTGCAGCAATACGCCGGAAAGTACTGTTTACTGTTTCAAAGAGCGTGAATTCTCCGGCATTTACATCATCCGTACGCAAAGCTATAGTGACATTTTCAGCGTGTTCAAGAATCACTTTAAGCATTGTCATCTGATCGCCGGTAAAGCTTTCAAATTCATCTATATAAACATTTTTGCCTTTGAACCAGCCGTTTACAGCAGCTACTACAGAGGCTTCCTTTATATTATCGAGACTGTTTTTAAAGCCGTATTCTTTCATCAGTCGCTCGTATTCAAGATATATCATTGAAATATCTGAAATTTTATCTGACAGACGCTTGTCTTCTGTACTTGCTGAAACTGCAAGCTGTTCCGGTGAAATTCCTGATCTTTTCATGTCATTTATCAGTTTAAGAACTTCCTCAGCAAAGCCGCTCTGTGAGCTTCGTGTTCGGAAATATGTCATTATTTCCGGCATATTCCGTACTGAATTCACAGCCTGATATATCATTATCATCTGAGCAAGTTCATCTGCATATTCACCGGTACGGGAATATTCTCCGTAAAGCTGGAACAGTTGTCTGGAAATACCTGTGAAAGTAGATGAAGATACTTCATTGAAACGCTCTGCTCCAAGACGAAAATACAGAGTTTTATCAAATTCATGTGAATATTGTTCCGGAACTATTATGCAGGCATCTCCGGTATTGTTTTTTATCTTTTCGATTAAAAAAGTTGTTTTTCCGCTTCCTGCCTGACCTGTTATAAATTTAACCATAGAACCTCCGACAAAAGCAAAACCGTACATCGGCACTGCCGGCTGTACGGATCTGCATAAATTTCAATTAATAACCATTCAAGTGAACATCTTTCATTATCTGTGGATAGGTGTCAAAACAGTAATTACTGTTAACATATCCGTCGATTCCATTAACAGTTCCTGTACCGGAATACTGCCACATTCCAACGAATTTTGAAAATACAGGAATAGTATCTTTATATGATGAAATCCACACTGCATATTTATTAAAGAGAGACTCATCATATTGGTTTTTAAGGAAGCTTTCAGCACCCATAATACCGATGAAATATCCTCTTTGCTGTACATATGAACAGAATGTATCAATAACAGCTGTTCTCTCTGAATTTGTAAGACCTAAAGAAACTGACGCATCAAGTTCAACATATAAAGGATATTCAAATTTATATCCGTCTACAAATTTACAGAAGAGTTCTGCTTCACGAATTGCCTCCTCTGGAGTTTGAGCGTAACTATACCAGTATGCTCCCACATCAAGACCGGCTGCCTTAGCATTTTTATAATTCTGTTCAAAGTAATAATCCTTCTGTGTTTCATACATACCGTATCCAACACGGATGATAGCGAAATCAATATTATCCTTAGCTACTGAGAACCAGTCAATAATTCCCTGCCATGCAGAGACATCAATACCTTTTGCTTCAACGGTCTGCTCTATATAAACAGGAGGATCAGACGGTGTTTCTACAGGAGGATCAACTGGTGTTTCAACTGGAGGAACTACGGGAGTATCAATAGGCGGAACAACTGGTGTTTCTGTTGATGTGTCGCTCTTTCTTCCAGTTATGATGTAAGGATAGTCAACATAACAGTGATTGAGGTCAAGATTATCGGTAAAAATTCCATTTACCTGTGAACCGCACCCATCACTTGCATACTGCCACATACGATAATCATAATTGAATACGGGCGCCGGAGTACCATATTCAGCAACCCAGACGTCATATTTATCATAGATAAAATCATATACTTTTGTATTCAGGAAACTTGTGTAGCTGTAAACGCCAACATAACAGCCTTTTTCCTGAAGTCGTGTGCAGAATGCATCAATAATGGCAGATATCTGTGCTGCGCTATAATTCGCATACATAGGATCTTCAATGTCAAAATAAACAGGATATTGAAAATCGTAATTTTTTATTATCTCATAGCAAGTCTCAGCTTCACGGTAAGCATCCTCAACGTCAACTGCATAACTGTACCAATATGTACCGACATCAAGACCTACTGACTGTGCCCCTTTCATATTCTGAATGAAGGTATCATCAATCTGTGATATATCATTACCATATCCGGCACGGATTATTGCAAAATCAACACCGCTGTTTTTGACACCGACCCAGTCAATATATCCCTGATGTTCAGAAACGTCAATTCCCCACGATTCACGATATATGTTGTAAGGGGCTTTTTCGGCTTCCATATGATCTTTGTAAATCTTGAAAACATCAAACGGACTTTCACTTGATCCGGCTGATGGAATATTTCTTGCTGAAACGGATTTTTTTGTCAGGTCTTTACTTTCAGATGCAAATGTGCTATAATTATATGAGGAAGAATCCTCAGCAAATGCGGATACGCCATATGCAGATCCGACAAGCACAACTGAGAGGACAGCTGAAAGAGCCTGAAAACACTTTTTCATAAACTCATCTCCTGATTTTTGTTTTTATATTTTTAGAATTCATATCGTATATATTTTTACGATACAAATTCGTCATAATCGAATTAGCAATCAACTAAAAATATTATACACCATATTAAACAATTTTTCAATAGTTTTTAATGATATTTTTTCCAGAATATAAAAGTTCATTAAATGTTAATATTTTCGAACAAACTTTTTGTTTATATTGCATAATAAAAAAATATAGGTGAATAGTTAAAAATGAAAACTTTTTTGATAAACAATAACGATAGCGGGCAGAGAATAGACAAATTTATCGCAAAAGCACTTCCTCAGATGCCCAAAAGTATG
>JAFXEJ010000100.1 GCA_017513795.1 Ruminococcus sp. | reverse complement strand
TTTTTCACATATCTATGGACCATTAGCTCAGTTGGTCAGAGCTCCCGGCTCATAACCGGTCGGTCCGGGGTTCGAGTCCCTGATGGTCCACCATAAATCAAATCTCCAGCAATGGGGATTTTTTTTGTATACATTGAATTTATTTTAAATGTTATTATGCAGGGGCGGTTGCCTACATCCGCCCGTAATGAAAGTAATTTATCCGCAGTGCGATGTAGGCATCGCAGCACACATTGCCTGTATATATTTTAGACATACTTAAAACACGTTTTGCTTGCATTTGATTATGCATTATGGTATAATATAAATAATCATCAATGATGTATATTGGAGGATAAAATGAAAACAGTCTACACTTGTTTCTGCACCGACGTTATTCACGAAGGGCATATAAATATTCTTACCGAGGCAAAAAAGCTGGGACGTGTTGTTGTTGGAATTCTCAGCGATTCCGCCATGATACGCTTCAACAGATTCCCCACAATTGACTTCGACAAAAGAATAAAAATCGTTGAAGATCTTGGAATTGCCGATGAAATTGTTATTCAGGACGATATCATGTACGACCGAATCATCGAAAAAATCCGCCCAGATTACGTTGTTCATGGCGATAACTGGAAGACCGGTCCGATGAAAGCAATCAGAGACAACACAGAAAAGCTTCTGAGTGCTTACGGCGGCGAGATAGTTGACGTCCCCTACACATACAACGAGAACGTCAGACGCATTGACATGCGAATCAGAGAAAAGCTTGCAATGCCGGAATACCGCCGCAAGCGTCTTAAACAGCTTATCGGACTTTGTCCTATCGTCAAGACTCTTGAAGTTCACAGCGGTCTGACAGGTCTTATCGCTGAAAAAACTATCGTTCAGAATGATACAGGACTTGACCAGTTTGACGCAATGTGGATAAGCTCTCTCTGCGATTCAACTGCAAAGGGCAAGCCTGATATCGAGCTTGTTGATATGACTTCTCGCTTCCGCACGATTGACGACGTTATGGAAGTCACCACAAAGCCTATTATTTTCGATGGCGATACAGGCGGACTTATCGAGCATTTTGTGTATACCGTCCGCACCCTTGAAAGAATGGGCGTTTCTGCTATAATTATCGAGGATAAGACAGGTCTGAAGAAAAACTCGCTTTTCGGCAACGAAGTTGTACAGACTCAGGATTCTATTGAGCACTTCTGTGAGAAGATCAAGGCGGGCAAGGAAACTCAGCTTACAGACGATTTCATGATTATCGCCCGAATTGAAAGTCTTATTCTTGAACAGGGCATGGATGATGCTCTTGGACGTGCTTTTGCCTATGTACAGGCTGGAGCAGACGGAATAATGATTCACAGCCGAAAGAAATCTCCGGCTGAAATAGTGGAATTCTGCGATAAATTCAGAGAGAAGGACAAAACAACGCCGATTGTTGTAGTTCCGACATCTTTCAATGAGATTACCGAAAACGAGCTTGCACAGCACGGTGTAAACATCGTTATATATGCAAATCAGCTCACAAGAAGCGCTTTTCCGGCTATGGAGGAAACGGCAAAGGATATTCTTCGCCACCACCGTGCCAAGGAGGTTGACGACCGCCTTATGCCGATTAAAAACATCATTACGCTTATTGACGAGCTTTGATCCGGAGGAAATTATGGAAAATATCAAAAGAAATATACTGCTCAATCCCGGTCCATCGACCACTACCGACACTGTAAAAATGGCTCAGGTCGTTCCCGATATATGCCCGAGAGAAAAGGAATTCGGCGATATCATGCGTCAGATGCGCACTGACCTCGTGAAGATCGTTCACGGCGATCCGGAAAAATACACTTCCGTACTTTTCTGCGGTTCGGGAACTATCAACATTGACGTTTGTATAAATTCGCTTCTTCCGGAAGGAAAAAAGATTCTCATCATCAATAACGGAGCTTACAGTACCCGTGCGGCTGAGGTCTGCGAGTACTACGGACTGCCGTTCATTGATCTGAAATTCCCTGTTGACAGCCTTCCCGACCTTGCTGAAATAGAGAAAACGCTCAGAGAAAACCCCGATATTGCTCTTGTTCACACAACACACAACGAGACAGGCACAGGAATTCTCAATCCTGTTCGTGAGATAGGCGCACTCGTTCACAAATACAACGCTGTTTTCACTGTTGATACGACATCAACTCTTGCGATGCGTCCTATCGACATCGAAAAGGACAACATTGACTTCTGCATGGCTTCTGCGCAGAAGGGTCTCATGGCTATGACAGGACTTTCCTTTATCATCGGAAACAAGCGTATTATAGAGGAATCTGCTGCATATCCCAAGCGTTCCTACTACTGCAATCTGTTTTTGCAGTATGATTTCTTTGAGAAAACAGGCGAGATGCACTTTACTCCGCCGGTTCAGACAGTTTACTCCACAAAACAGGCGCTGGAGGAGTACTTTGCTGAGGGCGAGGAGAATAAATGGGCACGTCACACACGAGTTTTCAACGCTATAAATGAAGGTCTTGACCGACTTGGTTTCCGTCAGGTTATCAAGCCTGAGTGGAGAGCCGGACTTGTTTCCTCTGCCGTTTATCCGGATGATCCGAACTGGAGTTTCGAGGCAGTTCACGATTACTGCTACGAGAGAGGCTTCACGATTTATCCCGGCAAGATAAGCACAACAAATACATTTCGTCTTTGTGCTCTCGGAGCCATTGACGAGGCAGATATCCACGCATTCTTCGAGGTTTTCGAGGAAGCTCTCAGAGCACAGAATATAGCCATTCCTGTGGTATATGAGGACTGATCGCCATGGAAAATGCAGTAATTATGGCTTCCGGCATGGGAACAAGAATGCGTCCGCTGACCGAAACTACTCCGAAGCCGCTTATAAAGGTGTGCGGAGTTCCGATGATAGAGACAGTTATTGACGCTCTCAAACGACGCAATATAGACAAAATCTACATTGTTGCCGGATATCTCGGCGAACAGTTCTACAGTCTGCGTGAGAAATATTCCAACGTTGAAATTGTGGAAAATCCCGACTATGAGACAGTGAATAATATTTCTTCGATTTACTATGCGAGGGAGATTCTCGGACAGGGCGACTGCTTCATTTGCGAGGCTGACCTTTTTGTGAGGAATCCGGAGATACTTTCGGGAACTCCGGACGAGTCGTGCTACTTCGGAAAATATACTGAGGGGAAAACTGATGACTGGGTATTTGATACCGACAGCAGCGGCTTTATCACAAGAATCGGAAAGGTCGGCGAGAATCAGTATCAGATGACCGGAATTGCATTCCTCAAACAGAAAGACGGTAAGCTCCTTGCAGAGAAGATTGAGGAAATTTACGGTACAGAAGGCTATGATTCGCTGTTCTGGGATGACGTTGCGAATAATAATCTCAGCGAACTCAGACTGAAAGTTCATCCGATTGAGGACGAAAGCATTATTGAAATTGATACTGTTTCCGAGCTGGAAGAAATAAACAGAAGATACGGAGAATAATATGAAGGTTGAAAAATTTGTTGAAATACTTGGCGCAGACTTCTATGCAGGAGTGCCGGATTCACAGCTGAAAGCACTCTGCAACTACCTTATTAATACTTACGGTATAGACAAAAATCACCATATAATCGCCGCAAACGAGGGAAACTGTACTGCCGTTGCTGCCGGATATCACCTTGCAACAGGGAAAACTCCTGTCGTTTATATGCAGAATTCCGGCGAGGGAAATATCATAAATCCCGTGGCTTCGCTTCTCAACAGCAGAGTTTACGGCATCCCCATGATTTTCGTTGTCGGCTGGAGAGGTGAGCCGGGGGTTCACGACGAACCGCAGCACATCTATCAGGGCGAGGTGACGGTGAAGCTTCTTGAAGATATGGAGATTTCGCCGTTTATCGTGAGTGCCGATACCACAGAGGAGGAGCTTTCCGCCGTTATGGAGGATTTCAGAAAGCTTCTTGCTGAGGGAAAACAGGTGGGATTCGTCATCCGTAAGGGTGCTCTTTCCTACGGCGAAAAGGTTGTCTATAAGAATTCCTACGCTCTTGTAAGAGAGGATATAATCCGCAGAATAACTGAATTTACCGGCGATGATCCGATAGTTTCCACCACAGGAAAGGCAAGCCGTGAGCTTTTTGAAATCCGTGAAGCGACTGGCAGAAGCCACAAATACGACTTCCTGACGGTTGGCTCTATGGGACATGGTTCGTCTATCGCACTTGGAATTGCTGCCGCACAGCCGGAGCGTAAGGTCTGGTGCATCGACGGCGACGGAGCAGCACTCATGCATATGGGCGCAATGGCTGTAATCGGTGATATTTCGCCGGAAAATATGGTGCATATCGTTATCGATAACGAAGCTCACGAGACAGTCGGAGGTCAGCCTACAGCCGCCGGAACTGCTGATTTTACAGCAGCAGCAAAGGCTTGCGGATATCCCAGTGCTGTCTGCGTTGACACGCTGGAGGCTCTCAGTGCGGAGCTTGAAAATGCGAAGAATTCCCGTCAGCTTTGCTTTATTGAGGTAAAATGCGCTATCGGTTCCCGTGAGGATCTCGGCAGACCGACTCTGACAGCTATGGAAAATAAAAATAATTTCATGGGATTTCTTGCTGAATAAGGCACAGGAGGTAAAAAAATGCGAGTTAGATTTCATCTGCCTGGACTTTCAAGCCATTTCAGGCTCAATACTATCCTTGCTGAAATGATAAAGAATTTCCCCGAATATTTCCGTGATGGAGTGGAAATTGCATCTGTTTACGGAACTTTTCCGCCGGCAATATGGAACGGCGGCAGAACTCAGCAGAGTGTCTGTGACAAAAATTTCATCAAAGGTGTTCTTTCAACGCTCAATTCAAGAGGAATTCCGGCGAGATTCACTTTCACGAATCCCATGCTTGAAAAGAAGCATCTCAGCGATAAATTCTGCAATATGATACTCAGTATGGCTGATAACGGACTTAATGAAGTCATCGTTGTATCGCCGATTCTGGAGGAATATATCAGAAGAAATTTCCCGAAATACAAGATTACAAGTTCTACATGCAAGCGAATTACGGACGCTGAAAAGCTTTATGAGGAGATAGAAAAGGATTATCACATTGTCGTTATCGACTATGATTTAAACCATGAATTCGATGTGCTGGAGGGAATTCCGGACAAGTCGAAGTGCGAGCTTCTCGTGAATGCGTGCTGTAATCCCGGCTGTGTGCATCGTTCTCACCACTATCAGACAATGGGACTTGAACAGATAGCATACTCGAATCATGTGAGGAAGTATCAGGACGTTCCTTTTGACGCCGAGAGATTTTTCAGTGAGCATCCGGAAAGTGCCGCTGAATTTGAATGTCAGTGCATGAAGCGTAATATTTACGAAGCAAAGAAGCTGAAAAATCATATTACTCCGGAGGAGATTTGGGAGAAATACGTTCCTATGGGATTCAGCCAGTTCAAGATAGAGGGACGGACAGCCGATGTATTCAATCTGCTTGAAACGTATATTTATTATATGGCAAAGCCGGAATGCAGGGATGAACTCCGTCTGAAAATGCTTGAAATGTGCGCTATAAATGAAGTAATTGAAGTTTTGGAATGAAAAAAGGACGGCTTTATGCCGTCACCCATAGGGAACAATAAAAAGTTATGTAATACGGAGAGTTTTCAGCTCTCCGTATTTCTTTTGATTAAAGCATCTTACCTACATGGGTAAAGTAAATGTCGATATTCTGTGTTTTCTTGCTCGTAGTTTCATCCTTGACTTTTTCATGAATTTCAATTTTGGATATAAAAGTATGCAGAATTTCGGGAGTAAGCTCCTGAATATCTGTAAACCTCTTGGCAAGTTCAATGAATGTTTTAGAGCTTCCTGATTTGGTTTTCATCTCAGCTACTATTGTTTCAAGTTCAGATATATCCGATTCAAGCTGTTTCTTTTCTTCGACATAGCCCTGTGACAGCATCTGAAACTGTTCATCTGTTATTCTGCCAAGAGCATTATCCTCATATAGTTTTCGGAATATTGTACCCACCTCTGTCAGTCTTTTCTTGTGCTTGTCCAAAAGCTTCTGCTTATCCTTAAGCTCTTTCTTTAGCTGTGTTTCAGAGTTCTTGTTGATATACTCAGCGAATTCCTCTGTTCGTTCTCTTGCAAAGGCTGTAACTCTGCGAATTTCTTCAAGCACGATTTCATACAGAGCTTTTTCATTTATCGAATGAATCGAGCAGTTATCCTTACCTTTTTTACGATACTTGGCACAGATGAAGTGGAATAGTTCAGTCTTTATGCTGTCTCCCGATACAAAGTACAGCTTGCTTTTGCAGTCGGCACAGAACAGAATTCCTGCAAAGATACTCTTGTAACCCGATTTGGTACGTCTGCGTTTTCCATCTCGTAGCTTATGAACAATATCCCACGTTTCCTGACTTACAATAGCTTCATGAGTATTTTCAATCATCACTTGTTGTTCCTTTGGCCTGATTCGCTTTCGGTGGTCTTTGTAGGAAATGTTCTCCGTTTTCAGATTAAGTGTGTGTCCAAGATAAATAATGTTCTCAAGAATATCAGCAACTGTTCTTCCACTCCATGCATACGGCAGTTCTTCATTAAGCCCAGTAAGTCTGGTTCCTGTTCTTTTGTATTCGTACATTGTCGGAGTATAAATCTTATCATTTTCAAGGCGTCTTGCAATCTGAGTCGTTCCCATTCCCTCTGCACACATCTGAAATATTCTCTTTACTACGGGAGCAGTTTCGGGATTGGGGATAATTTGCTTGGGATTATCAGGATTTTTCATATATCCATAAGCTGGACGTGAAGCTACTCTTTCACCTCGCTGAGCCTTGATTCGCCAAGTAGCCCTGATTTTCTTGCTCGTTTCCTTGACATGGAACTCATTGAAAATGTTGTAGACCAGAGACAAGATCAACAGCACCGACTGTAAAATCACAATCGCTCTGAGCATTTTCAATTGCGTTTTGTGTTTCCATTCTTCTAATTCTTTCAGCTTCGAAGAGTATTCCTCGTTCAGTTTCCCAGCCTGTAAATGTGAAATGATATGATCTATTTCGATTGACATTTCTAATGAAACCCAGTATAATTTAAAATGATAATAGACTTCAATTCATAGAAATGAGGAA
>JAFXEJ010000099.1 GCA_017513795.1 Ruminococcus sp. | reverse complement strand
TACTGCCCCCGTAGGGCGGGGGGCTTGCTCCCGCCGCAAATCACACCGGGTGCTAAATCAAACCATTCGTAGGGGACGGCGTCCTCGACGTCCCGTTAATATATGGCTTTTTCTACAGTCTGAGCGTCGTTCTTATTTGAACGACGCTTTGTTTTTGTCATGTTATTACTGTTCGGGAGTATCGTTTCCGATAACGCCTTTAAGTCCGGCTGCAAGACCAGCAAGTCCCTGAATTTCACTTGGAATGATAATCTTTGTAGCCTTTCCGTCAGCTGCCTTAGCGAAAGATTCAAGAGACTTGAGCTGAATAACTCTCTCATTAGGATTAGCGCTGTTCAGCTTGACGATACTGTCAGCAAGAGCCTGCTGTACCATTTCAATAGCCTTTGCTTCACCGGTAGCCTCAAGGATTTTCTGTTCTCTTACGGCGTCAGCTCTGAGAATCATAGCCTGCTTCTGAGCTTCAGCTTCAAGAATCTGTGCTTCCTTCTTAGCCTGAGCACGAAGAATCTGTGATTCTTTTTCACCTTCTGCAACGAGGATCTGTGACTTCTTGTCACCCTCTGCCTGAAGGATCTTCTCACGGCGCTCACGTTCAGCCTTCATCTGCTTTTCCATGGCATCCTGAATCTCACGAGGAGGAAGAATATTTTTAAGCTCCACACGATTTACCTTGATACCCCAGCGGTCAGTAGCCTGGTCGAGAATTGAAGTAATCTTTGTATTGATGATATCTCTTGAAGTAAGAGTTGCGTCGAGTTCCATTTCACCGATGATATTACGGAGTGTTGTAGCAGAAAGATTTTCGATAGCTGCGAGAGGTCTTTCAACACCGTAGATATACTGTTTTGCGTCTGTAACCTGATAGAATACAACTGTATCTATCTGCATTGTAACGTTATCCTTTGTGATAACAGGCTGCGGCTTGAAGTCAACAACCTTTTCTTTGAGTGAAACCTTGCCGGCAATTCTGTCGATGAACGGTACAAGTACATGGATACCTGTTTCCCATTCAGCATGGAATGAACCAAGTCTTTCAACTACGAATACATGAGCCTGAGGAACAATCCTGAAGCTTCTGATGATAACAATGAGCAGAAAAATTATAACTGCTGCAACTATAATTCCGATAATGTCCATATTTACCTCCGATTATACATTTGTTTTATTTTTTCAATGATACTGACATTCTTGTGCCTGTCACCTTTTCGATGACTACTATGCTGTCTACAGGAATGATCTGTCCTTCGTTATGCGGAACTGCATTCCAGTCCACATCGCCGAGTCTGACACGTCCTGTGCCCTTGTCACGGTCTATCTCCTCGATAACCGTAGCAGTCATGCCGACGTAAAGCTCCTGATTTGTAGAAACATGACCTTTATTACGTCTCTTTTTGAGCCACGGAAATGTAACAAACAGAAAAACTCCGGATACAATTATGAATACACCAAGCTGTGAAAGCAGTGTAGTTCCCTCAAATATCACGGTAAAGAGCATCGTAACGAGAGCGCCGAGTGCAAACCACACAGATATAAGCTGTACAGTTGCAAGCTCTGCCACAACAAAAGCCACAAATACTGCTGCCCAGAACAATACTTCAAACATGAGATTTCCCCCTTTCTTTAGTATTAATCCCTTATATCAGCTGCAGAAATAACTCTGCATTTTTATTATATATCATTTTATTTATTTTTTCAAGAGGAAATTACATAATTTAATTATTCTGTAATAAAAATGACACTCCGTATGTACATTGAGCTATGGAATATACGTTTTTATATGCAAAAACGCCGCAAAAAATGCGGCGTTTCGTTTTATTCTGATATCATTCAAGTTTGAGAAGCTTTTTCTGAATTGCAAGAGCGTCCTTATTTGTAACGCCGTCACCATTTCCGGAAAAATCAGCATTGAACTTATGCTGTACGTCAAGAGCGTATTCGTCAGGATTTCCCACAGACTGCATAATAGCTACCGCATCAGCCAGAGTAAGCTCTCCGTCATTGTTGGCGTCGCCTTCAACAGAGTTAAGAACATCTACATTATCCGCAACTTTTCCTGTACTCATCAGCATTATCCAGTCGATACCGAAGCCAAGATCATCATAGATCCTGTTCACCATTTCAATCTGTTCTTCAAGAGTTACATTTTTATCCGGAGCAACATAAATTCCATTGGTACCATCTTCATTTTCAACGTGCCAATCATAATTATTATCCTTAAGGTAATTTTTCAGTGCCAGTTTGTCTTCCTCATCAAGATAAAAATAATATGGCAGATAAGGGGTATAGACAAATGATTCTGTAACAAGATTGATCTCATTTAAATAACGACACTGTCGTGCAATTCCTTTTTCTTTGAGGAAATTGCAGATATCCTTTGCTTCAACAGATGTGATCTCGCCGGATTCTGACTTTATCTGAAAGTTTACAAGTACTCCGTCGGAAAGTTCTCCGGTGTCAAATTTTAAATCTGCTGAACCATTAAGCTCGTTATACTCCTGTACAAGCATTTCTGCATCCTCAGAGTCAAATCCTTCATTACAACCGACAAAGAGAATATCCGGCTGATTTATCAGACCTATCATTGCGTATCTTCCGGAGTCTGTGCGTCCGAAATAAAGGCTGTCATGGTGATAGTCCCTGAAAGTACCTTCCGTCAGACTGCATCTGAACATAGAAAAATCCACTTCCATGTAATTTTCTTTTAAATATTCAAAAAATACTGTACTTGAATTGTCTGCATAATCATATTTGGCATAAGAAGAAAAGGATGAAAACGAAAGGGAAGCCGCCGCAACAGCCGTTGAAATAGCTGCTGTAATTAATCTTTTTTTCATAAAAATTCTCCTTCCTGTTAATCAAGACGTGTATGGAT
>JAFXEJ010000098.1 GCA_017513795.1 Ruminococcus sp. | reverse complement strand
TTCATTCGCAGGCGGCAGACACGAGTGTTCCTTGCACACATAGTAGGTCGTTTTACCGTTTAGTAACCTCAACAAATAATGTTAGCATCGCACCTTAAGCATTTATTAAGTATATATCGTAACCAAGATGATGATGCCTGTTCGAAATCACGCAAAGAATTATATGAGTTTATTGATAATGATCTGGATATTAAATAATGAAAAACAATTTTTAGAACTTTGTAAAATATGTCATAATAAATTCCGGCAAGTATTTTATTCGTTTTTGTCACAAATATGTGCACATCTATAAGTGTCCGGCTTGATAAATCTTGCCTGATATGCTACAATATCTGTATGATATCTGAAAGGCGGTTGTTAATATGAATATGCTCCACATAAAATATGCCGTTGAGGTAGCGAGAGTAGGTTCGCTCAATAAGGCGGCACAGAATCTAATCATAGCCCAGCCTAATCTCAGTCGCTCAATTAAGGAGTTGGAGGGTGACCTCGGCATAAAGATATTTGACCGCTCCTCAAAGGGAATGGTGCTTACTCCCGAAGGCGAGGAGTTCATCAGCTATGCAAAAGAGATACTCAAGCAGATAGACCAGGTAGAGATGATGTATAGAAACGGCATCCAAAAGAAACAGAGGTTCTCTGTGTCAGTGCCGAGAGCCTGCTATATTTCCGAGGCTTTTACAGAGTTCACCAAAAAACTGAATCACGATCCTGCAGAGCTTTTCTATAAAGAAACAAATACTCAGCGTACTATTCATAATGTACTGGAAAAGGACTACAAGCTTGGCATTATCCGCTATGCAGAGAACTATGATAAATACTTCAAGACTATGCTGGAAGAAAAGGGGCTTGTCTATGAACTTATCTCGCAATTTTCATATAGTCTTATTATGAGCAGAGAACACCCGCTTGCTGATAAAGAGGATATTGCGTTTGATGATTTGTGCTCGTTTATAGAGATTGCTCATGCTGATCCATATATTCCGTCCCTCTCACTGGCAAAAACAATAAGAGACGAGATACCTGATAATGTAGCACGAAAGATATACATATTTGAAAGAGCAAGTCAGTTCGATCTGCTGTCAGAAAACCATGAAACCTTTATGTGGGTGTCCTCGGCTCCTGAAAAGGTTTTGAAGCGTTATGGTCTGGTACAACGCAAATGTACGGAGAACACAAGGGTGTACAAAGATGTGCTCATATATCATGAGGAATATAAGCTTACTCCGCTTGACAAACAGTTCATAACTGAGCTGTGCCTGTCAAGACGCAGATGCATAATATGATAAAGTTTTTGCTATTTTAATATATTTATATCTAAACATCGAAAAAATAGGCAGAGTTATCTCTGCCTATTTTTTTCGATGATTACAGCTGAATAAACAGTGGAATTTCATTGCTCGGTATCGGTTTATTTGCCGTTAAACGGCTCTGCTAAGCGAAATTTTCGGTTATATCAAAAAGTATAACACGCATATAACAAACTAATATTTCACAAGCAGCCAAAAGTTTGTTATAATATTAACAGAGTTAAGAGCGATTGAGCTGCTTAACGAATAGTACATTATTTCAGGAGGACTAAAATGGAGAACAAGACTTACGAAATCGTAGACAGTGTTGAGAAGCTGGAAGATGCCATCAAGCGTGTCAGAAAGGCACAGCAGATCTTCGCCGGCTACACACAGGAGCAGGTTGATAAGATCTTCCTTGCTGCTGCATCCGCTGCAAACAAGGCAAGAATCCCCCTCGCAAAGATGGCTGTTGAGGAAACAGGCATGGGCATTGTTGAAGATAAGGTCATAAAGAATAACTACGCATCCGAATATATCTACAATGCGTACAAGGACACCAGGACCTGCGGCGTGATTGAAGAGGATAAGGCTTTCGGTATGAAAAAGGTTGCTGATCCCATCGGTGTTGTTGCTGCCGTTATCCCCACGACAAACCCCACCTCTACGGCAATATTCAAATGTCTTATCGCATTAAAGACAAGAAATGCGATCATCATCTCTCCCCACCCCAGAGCAAAGAACTGTACTATCGCAGCTGCAAAGCTTGTTCTTGAGGCTGCTGTTGCAGCAGGCGCTCCCGAAGGTATCATCGATTGGATAGATGTTCCCTCCCTCGAAATGACAAACACCGTAATGAAAGAGGCTGACATTATCCTCGCAACAGGCGGTCCCGGAATGGTAAAGGCAGCATATTCCAGTGGCAAGCCTGCTCTCGGTGTAGGTGCTGGTAATACTCCTGCAATCATAGATGACAGCGCAGATATCCTGCTGGCTGTAAGCTCAATCATCCACTCCAAGACCTTTGATAACGGAATGATCTGTGCCTCCGAGCAGTCCGTTATCGTCATGGAGAACATATACGACACTGTTAAGGATGAGTTCGCTGTAAGGGGCTGCTACTTCCTGGATCCTGCGGAGACAGACAGGGTAAGAAAGACTATCATCATCAACGGCGCGCTTAACGCTAAGATAGTTGGACAACCTGCCGCAAAGATCGCAGCCCTTGCAGGTGTCGATGTACCCGCAGGTACAAAGATACTCATCGGCGAGGTTGAGAGCGTAGAGCTTTCCGAGGAGTTCGCACATGAGAAGCTTTCTCCTGTACTTGCTATGTATAAGGCTAAGGATTTTGATGACGCTCTGTGCAAGGCTGAGCAGCTCATTGCCGATGGTGGTTACGGTCACACATCTTCTGTATATCTCAACGAGGTTACAGAAACAGAGAAGCTCGCAAAATTTGAAGAGCGCATGAAGACCTGTCGTATTCTTGTAAACACACCCTCCTCCCACGGCGGTATCGGCGATCTGTATAACTTCAAGCTTGCTCCCTCTCTCACTTTGGGTTGTGGCAGCTGGGGCGGCAACTCTGTATCTGAAAACGTAGGTGTAAAGCACCTTATCAATATTAAAACAGTAGCTGAAAGAAGGGAAAATATGCTGTGGTTCAGAGCACCTGAAAAGGTATACATAAAGAAGGGCTGTCTGCCTGTTGCGCTCGACGAGCTTAAAAATGTAATGGGCAAAAAGAGAGCTTTCGTTGTAACTGACAGCTTCCTGTTCAAGAATGGCTATACTAAGTGCGTAACAGATAAGCTTGATGAGATGGGCATCACCCACACCACATTCGCAGATGTTGAGCCTGATCCTTCTCTTGCCTCTGCTAAGGCAGGCGCAGCCGCTATGAGAAGCTTTGAGCCTGACTGCATCATCGCTATTGGCGGCGGCTCCGCAATGGACGCTGCGAAGATCATGTGGGTGCTGTATGAGCATCCCGAGGCTGACTTCATGGATATGGCAATGCGCTTCATCGATATCCGCAAGAGAGTATATACCTTCCCCAAGATGGGTGAAAAGGCTTACTTCATTGCTATCCCTACATCCGCAGGTACAGGCTCTGAGGTTACTCCTTTCGCTGTTATCACCGACGAGCAGACTGGCACAAAGTATCCTCTGGCTGACTACGAGCTGCTTCCTAATATGGCTATCGTTGACGCTGATATGATGATGAGCGGACCTAAGGGTCTGACCTCTGCGTCCGGTATCGACGCTGTTACACACGATCTGGAGGCTCTCGTTTCCGTTATGGCAACAGACTACACAGACGGTCTCGCAAAACAGTCCCTGAAGATGATATTCGATTACCTGCCCAGAGCATACGAGAGCGCAGCTCCCGATGTTCCCAACGATGTTGAGGCTCGTGAGAAGATGGCTAACGCCGCTACAATGGCGGGTATGGCTTTCGCAAACGCATTCCTCGGCGTATGCCACTCCATGGCGCACAAGCTGGGTGCTTTCCACCACCTGCCCCACGGTGTTGCAAACGCTCTGCTGATAAACGAAGTAATCCGTTTCAATTCCGCAGAGGCTCCCGCAAAGATGGGCACATTCTCCCAGTACGATCACCCCAAGCCCCTTGCGAAGTATGCAGAGGTTGCAGCTTATCTCGGTATTGATGGCAAGACAGATGAGGACAAGGTTGAGGGTCTCATCGCAAAAATCGACGACCTGAAGGAGAAGATCGGCATCAAGGCTACCATCAAGGATTACGGTATTGACGAGAAGGACTTCCTTGACAGACTTGATGACATGGTGGAGCAGGCATTTGACGACCAGTGCACAGGTGCGAACCCCAGATATCCTCTGATGAGCGAGATCAAGCAGATGTACCTCAATGCTTACTACGGAAGCAGTTCGTAGAGGCAGAAATGCCTGCAACGAGCGTTACAGGCAATGCAAAACCTGATGCGGTCAAGGCTGTATACAACAAGGGCAAGAAAAGCAAGAAGGCATAAGAAAGGGGTAACAAAATGAAGCTTGACAGAGTTATTGCAGTAAGAAACAACAAAACTATCTACCGTGACGGTGATGTATGCGTCAAGGTGTTCAATTCCGATTATTCCAAGGCTGATGTACTTAATGAAGCACTCAACCAGTCCCGTATAGAGCTTACAGGTCTTAACATTCCCAAGATCCGTGAGGTGACCACTATCGATGGCAAGTGGGCTATCGTTTCTGATTATATCAAGGGCAAGACCCTTGCTCAGCTCATGGAAGAGAATCCCGACAAGAAGGTCGAGTATCTTACAATGCTGGTAGATATCCAGCTGGATATCCATTCCAAGACCTGCCCCATGCTTAATAAGCTGAAAGATAAGATGAACCGCAAGATCAGTGCGTGTGAACTGGATGCTACAACAAGGTACGACCTCCACACCCGTCTTGACAGTATGCCTAAGCACAACAAAGTGTGCCACGGCGATCTTAACCCGTCCAATATCATCATTACTGATGATGGAACCCCTTATATCCTTGACTGGTCGCACGCAACTCAGGGCAACGCTTCCGCAGACGCAGCGAGAACATATCTTCTGTTCTGGCTGAACGGCGATATCAGCGGTGCTCAGAAGTACCTTGATATCTTCTGCGAGAAGAGCAACACTGCAAAGCAGTATGTTCAGAAGTGGATGCCCATCGTTGCTGCTTCCCAGTCCGTAAAGGGCAATGAAAAAGAGCGTGAGTTCCTGCTTAGCTGGGTAAATGTAGTTGATTACGATTAATAGGAGGATATAGCAATGTTAAAGATCACAGTATGTATCGGTAGCTCCTGCCATATAAAAGGCTCCCGCAGCGTAGTTGAGCAGCTGCAGTATCTGATCGCAGAGAATAACCTCGGCGATAAGGTAGACCTCGGCGGAACATTCTGCATGGGCAAGTGCCAGCAGGGTGTCTGCGTTACCATCGGAGAGGAGTTCTTCTCCGTAACTCCCGAGACCGTTACGGACTTCTTCGAAAACGAGGTAAAGACCAGAATATGATAATACAGGTCTGCGTAGGCAGCTCCTGTCACCTGAAAGGCTCTGCGGAAATCGTGGAGCTTTTTCAGAAAGCGATAGAGGAGCATTGCCTTGAGGATGAAGTGGCTCTTGCAGGCAGCTTCTGTATAGGAAAGTGTAACCGTATCGGAGTAACTGTTCAGATCGACGACGAGATCCATACAGGCGTCACTCGTGAGAGCTTTAAAGAGTTTTTCAGCGAAAATGTACTTAAACGGATAAGCAGCGAAGGGAAATAACAGTTATGGCAAATTGTCTTACATTAAAGAAATCCAACTGTAAAAATTGTTACAAGTGTATCAGGCACTGTCCCGTAAAGGCGATCCGCTTTTCGGGTAATCAGGCGCATATCATAGGAAACGAATGTATACTCTGCGGTCAGTGCTTTGTTGTCTGTCCCCAAAATGCAAAGGAGATAACCAGCGAGGTTGAGAAGGTCAAGGTGCTGCTTCAGGGTGGTTCTCCGGTTATAGTCAGCCTTGCACCGTCCTTTGCCGCAAACTATGACGGAGTTGGTATAGCTTCAATGCGTGACGCCATGCAGAAGCTCGGCTTCTACGACGTGGAGGAGACCGCAATAGGTGCCGCTATCGTAAAGAACGAGTATGAGCGTATGCTCAAAGAGGATGACAGGGATATCGTGATATCCTCCTGCTGTCACTCCATCAATCTGCTTATACAGAAATACTATCCCACAGAGCTTAAATATCTTGCTGATGTGGTTTCTCCCATGCAGGCACACTGTATGGATATCAAGCAAAGATATCCTACCGCAAAGACTGTCTTTGTAGGTCCCTGCGTTGCGAAAAAGGATGAGGCAGAATATTACGGAGAGGCTGTTGACGCTGTTCTGACCTTTGAGGAGCTTACCGAGTGGATGGAAGCCGAGCATATACAGCTTAGATCTGAGACGGATGTCACTGCTGAGAGTCGCACACGCTTTTTTCCCACAACCGGTGGTATACTGAAGTCGATGGAGCAGGAAACAGGCTACACCTACATCGCAGTTGACGGTATAGATAACTGTATGTCAGCTCTTGAGGATATCAAAAGCGGTAAGATACACAAGTGCTTTATAGAGATGTCAGCCTGCGTTGGAAGCTGTATCGGCGGCCCTGTTATGGAGAAATATCACCGTGCGCCCATCAAGGATTATCTGGCGATAGCAAACTATGCAGGCGCAAAGGATTTTGATGTGGTACAGCCTGAATCTGTAAAGCTGAAAAAGAATTTCAGCTTTATCGAGCATAGACTTCCCCAGCCTACCGAAACAGAGATATGCAGTATTCTGCGTCAGATGGGTAAAGTAAAACCGTCAGACGAGCTGAATTGCGGATCCTGCGGATATAACACCTGCCGTGATAAGGCGATAGCTATCTGTCAGGGCAAGGCGGAGATCTCAATGTGTCTGCCATATCTTAAGGATAAGGCGGAAAGCTTCTCAGATACGATCGTTAAGAATACTCCCAACGGACTTATCGTTCTTAATGAGAGCTACGAAGTTCAGCAGATAAACGAATCCGCCCGCAAGATAATGAACATCCGCTCGGCTTCGGATATTCTGGGTGATCAGGTAGTTCGTATACTTGACCCATCTGCATTTATGAGCGTTATGCAGACAGGAAGGGATATCCGTGACCAGCGTGTATATCTCGCCGAGTACAACCGCTATGTTGAGCAGACGATAGTTCACGACAAGGATTCTCGTATGCTTATCGGAATAATGCGTGATGTTACCGATGAGGAAAAGGAACGTGAAAAGAAAGAGAACATCAGCCGTCAGACGATCGAGGTCGCTGATAAGGTCGTTGACAAGCAGATGCGCATCGTTCAGGAGATAGCTTCTCTGCTCGGCGAAACTGCTGCCGAAACTAAGATAGCCCTGGCAAAGCTAAAGGAGTCGATAACTGATGAATAATCTGTGCGCCGATATCGGCTATAAAAGCATAAACCATTACGGCGAGGAGCTGTGCGGCGATCATGTGGATATCGTAGACGGAAACGACGGCTCTACCGTTATAGTCCTTGCCGACGGTCTTGGAAGCGGAGTTAAAGCAAGCATCCTGTCTACCCTCACTTCAAAAATTATTTCTACAATGATGGCTGAGGGTATTTCTATCGAGGAGTGCGTTGCCACTATCGCTGCGACCCTTCCTGTGTGTTCGTTAAGAGGTGTGGCATACTCCACTTTTACGATAATACATCTGCTTAACAATGAGGCAGCGGAAATAATCCAGTATGATAATCCTCATGTTATTGTTATAAGGGATGAAAAGAACTATGATTATCCCAAAACCGAAATGAATATCGGCGGGAAAAAGATTTACAAATCCACCATAAAGCTGCGTGAAAATGATATGTTTGTTGCGATGAGTGATGGATGTCCTCACGCAGGAATAGGTATTGCATACAACTTTGGTTGGAAGCGGGAAGAAATAATCGATTTTATTGAGCTGCTTGCGCCTGTCGGATATACAGCAAAGACATTGTCCACCATGCTCGTGGACGAGTGCAAC
>JAFXEJ010000097.1 GCA_017513795.1 Ruminococcus sp. | reverse complement strand
TTATCGCAATTTTAAGATTGCTCTCATTGATGCTCATAATGGCTCTTTGATTAATCGTAAAATTTCAAGACTTTAGTTGTATACCATGTCCTTACACCATGTGTTTACCATGTTACTCTTGACACACAGTTCGCCCCTACATTCATAATACGCAAAATAGCCATCTGTAGGGGACGGCGTCCACGACGTCCCATTAATATATGGCTTTTTCTACAGTCTGAACAGCACCCGTATGGATGCTGTTATTTTTTACAGATTCGTTTCCCAGTTCCAGCTGCGAACTTCAAGCTCCTCCAGATTATACGGAGTACGCTGATAAACGCAGTAATTCAGCCAGTTCGAGAACATCAGATTCGCCGTACATCTCCACGAAAACAGCGGCACATTGTCCGGATTATCATCGGGGAAGTAATTATACGGCAGCTGAATATCAATACCCTTGTCAAGGTCACGGCGATATTCATTTGCAAGCGTATCACGGTCGTATTCTGAATGTCCCGTGATGAAATACTGTCTGCCGTTCTTGTTGGCAACTATATGAACGCCGGAAATATCCGAAGATGTGAGGATTTCCAGCTGCGGAATCCTCTCGATATCCTCTCTGCGTATCTCCGTGTTTCTCGAATGCGGAACGTAGAATATATCGTCAAACCCTCTGAGAAGCTGACAATTGCTGACCTCTGCCCTGTGCGGAAAAACACCGAACATCTTCTGTTCAAGAGGATATTTCGGTATTCCGAAATGATAGTAAAGTCCTGCCTGAGCTCCCCAGCAGATATACAGCGTGGAGAAAACATGGGTTTTTGACCACTCCATGATCTTTGTGATCTCGTCCCAGTAGTCAACAGCTTCGTATTCAAGAAGCTCAACCGGAGCACCGGTAATTATCATTCCGTCATAACGGTTGTCCTTTATTTCATCAAAAGTCTTGTAGAAAGCTTCAAGGTGTCCCTGCGAGGTATTGCGTGAAACGTGCGAAGCCATCTGGAGCAGTTCAACATCAACCTGAAGCGGCGTATTGCTGAGCAGTCTGAGAAGCTGGCTTTCTGTTTCAATTTTCTTAGGCATTATATTGAGAATAACTACCTTAAGCGGACGGATATCCTGATGCTCTGCCCTGTCCTTCGACATGACAAATATGTTCTCGTCTCCTAATGTTTTAAAAGCCGGCAGATCAGCCGGTATTCTTATTGGCATAGTCATTCTCCTTTCGGGAGGAAAAATCCCCCTGATTTCACGGAGAAACTTCCTCTCAATTAGTTTTCGTTATGTTTGCAGTTCTGACAGCCGTTCATGAAGCTGTCGATATTCTCAGCAGTTATGCTTCCCTGTTCAAGGAAACGCAGTCTGCGGATGTTTTCGTATTTTTTCTCGTCGGGAAGATTAAATACTGCTGTTTCGATCCCTTTCAGACAGCTCTTGAAAAGAACTGAGCGCACAAGACCGTCGCAGAGCATAAGTTCTCCGCCGTCGTCATAGTCAAAAATCACTGTTTTGTCCGGTTTATAGGCATAGGCGATGAATCCCACAGCCTGTCCGCCGTCAAGAGCCTCGGTGATATGTAGCTCATATCCGGCTGAACGCCTTACAAGCTCCTCGTAGCCCTCAGTACCGAATTTTTCCTGTATTTCGAGCATTTTACTTCTCCTTGCCGATAGCAGTTCTCAGAGCACGAAGCTCCTCGGCAGTAAGCTCACGGAAAGTTCCCGGTTTAAGCATTCCAAGTTTAAGCGGACCAATGCTGATACGGCGCAGACGAGCGACTTCAAGTCCGACAGCCTCGCACATCTTTCTGATCTGACGGTTTCTGCCCTCTTTGATAGTGATGAGCATTACAACACGTCCCTGCTGTTTTTCCTTGACAACAACGCTTGCCGGAAGTGTCTTTCTGCCGTCGATTTCAACGCCCTCGGAAAGTGCAACAAGCTGATCGTCATTTATGTCAGGACGGACTGTTACACGGTATGTCTTTGCGATATGACGGCTCGGATGCATGATGCTGTTGGCAAATTCTCCGTCATTGGTAAAGAGAAGAAGTCCCTCCGAATTGCGGTCAAGTCTGCCTACAGGGTATACTCGTTCCTCAACGCCTTCAAGGAGATCCATTACACAGCGTCTGTCGAGTTCATCCGAAACAGTTGTAACATAGCCTCTCGGCTTGTTCATCATAAGGTATATGAAATTCTTTTTTCTGGGGACGTAAATTCTCTCGCCGTCGATAGTCACGAGGTCCTTATATCCGCATTTATCGCCGACCTTTACGGGACGTCCGTTTATCTTAACACGTCCCTCAGCGATAAGCTGCTCCGCTTTTCTGCGTGAGCACACTCCGCTGTCGGCAATTATTTTCTGAATTCTGATTTTTTCCACTTTATCAACCTTTTCTGTCAGGAGAAAATTCCCCCGACCTTAGAAATTATTTTTTCAAACCAATTTTTCTTTTTTGGTGAAGATTTGTGCTTCTTCACGCCGGCATCCTCCTTAGCATAAAGAGGAATCCTTCTTATCTCACGTCCGCCGAAGCTTATTTCAAGCTGAGCCGCTTCGTCTCCGCAATTTACCGGAGCATACACAAACGGCGGAGCTATCACACGGAAACTGATTTTCTCCGTATCAATTCCGGCAGATGTCACCGTCACGGGAAGCTCTTTCAGGGCAACAGTCAGCTTATCGCTGTCAGCACCGGCGAGGTCAAGCTCGAATTCATCCGGAAGCGGAATTTCCGTTTTCCTGACACAGCTGAATCCGTAATCATAGAGTCTGCTGTGATCTTCCCAGTCATTGCGGTCGTTGAGCGTTACGCAGATAAGTTCCATTCCGTCACGGCTGCAAGCCGAAACAAGACATCTTCCGGCTTCGTCAGTAAATCCCGTTTTTACGCCGTAAACGCCGTCGCACATGGTAAGCAGCTTGTTTGTATTCTTCAGCCACCTTTTGTAGGGCGGATTTCCGAATTCAAGCTGAATGGAGGTCTGCGAGCATATCTCACGGAACATCTCGTTTTTCAGTGCTTCTCTCGCAAGGAGAGCCATATCGTATGCAGACGAGCCATGACCTTCCCCCTCAAGTCCGGAGGGCGTAACGAAAAATGTCCTTGAAAGTCCCATTTCCCGTGCTCTGTCGTTCATCATTACGGCAAAATCCTCGATATTTCCGGCTATTCTGACTGCCGCAGCGTTGGCGGCGTCGTTGCCGGAGGGCAGAAGCATTCCGCAGCAAAGGGCATACTTTGTAACGATATCCCCTTCACGAAGTCCCATTGACGAGCCTTCAACCCTGATTGCTTCGCTGTCAACCACGAATTCCTCGTAGAGACCGCCGCTTTCAAGGCACAGAAGCGTCGTCATTATTTTTGTAGTGCTTGCCATAGGAAGCTTTTTACTGCTGTTATGTTCATATATGATCTCGCCTGTATCGGCAGAGATAAGAACTGCCGCCTTCGCCGATATTTCGGGTTCTTCGGCACAGCAGACCTCTCCGCTGCGAAACGGAAGGATTCCCAGTGCGATAAGGATCGCCGCAAACACTGAACATAGCTTTTTCATTTACATACCCCCACAAAAGACGTGCTTTTTGTAAAGGATATGCGGATTATCGGAATGTTATTCCGCAGCCGGCTCCTCTGTAACTTCCTCAGCAGCAGCCTTCTTTGCTTCCTTCTTCTTGTTGATGATTCCCTGAATCTTCTCAACGATAGCCGGAGCCTTCTCAATAGCGTTGCCGATAGGATCGTTTGAAGGAGTCATAG
>JAFXEJ010000096.1 GCA_017513795.1 Ruminococcus sp. | reverse complement strand
GGTCGCCGTCAAATCTCAGGTACCAATCAAAGCCGTCTTTCTTTGCCACAATCTTCTCAACAAAGGCTTCAATTATGCTTTCGGGTATGTCGTTTTCATCGGGATTTGTGTACTGCACAAGGGCATATTGAAGCCGTCCTTACACCATGTGTTTACCATGTTACTCTTGACACACAGTTCGCCCCTACATTCATAATACGCAAAATAGCCATCTGTAGGGGACGGCGTCCACGACGTCCCATTAATATATGGCTTTTTCTACAGTCTGTCTCCCTGTCATTTGACAGGGAGTTCTTTTTTACAGCATTGGCGAGAATATCCTTACAAGTGAACGTATCAGCTTTTGCAGAATATTATCCTTGATATTGCCCTTGTTCATATCCTCGCCCATAGAAAAATATTTTGCTTTTGTATTGCGGTAAATATGACTTCCGGACAGCTTGCAGAGAAGTTTCGCCTGTAAATAAGCTTTTCTGTCGTCCTTTTCAAGAATATCAAAAACTTTTTTGTCATCAGTACAATCACGCTGTTTTGTAATTTCATTGATACGCCTTATCTGTTTTTTGTTCAGTCTGCGGTTATAGAACATGAAATACAGCATGAATCCGGCAACAGGAATCAGTAGTGTCACAAGAAGCCACGGAATTTTATAGTCTGGATTTTCCTCTGAATTGATTATCTGCAATACGCAGAAAATTTCGGTTGCCCACATCGCAAGGTAAAAATACGGAATAAATGCAGCGCACAATATTGTTACTGTGATTACTGCCGCAGTTTCAGACAATATCAACAGAATCGCAATAATAAAACGTACCGGAATATAGTCAATTTCCTTCTCCTTGACGCCGTATCTGTCATGAATCGTAATTTTCTTTTTCATACAGCCTCCTCAAACGGCATAAGGCAGTCCTGTTCAGCCAAGACTGCCCGATGATTTTTATTTTCTTGCTTTATCAATGCGTTCCTGTGCTTTGGCTCTCCTTTTGTTTGCCTCAGCTATCTGCTTGTCACGTTCTGCCTGCATTATAGCCTTGCGTTTTTCAGGATTCGCCATTGCCTTAGCTTCCTCCCACTGTGCCTTTGATTCTGCTTTGGCTGCGGCGAAATTCGCCTTATCGACTTCATGCTGTGCCTTTGTACTTTCCTTCATATCACTGAATGCACCCTTAAAAAAATTCACTATCTTTCCCATTTAATTTTCCTCCTCAGACATTATTTTTTCGCTTAATTTCAGGATTCTTCCGGCATATTTTTTCTTTCTTGACGAAAGAATCTTATTGTATATCGGATAGTTCACGATTGCCATAAGCATTCCGATAACGCCGATTACTATACCAAGCGGCATTGTATTCGAAATACCGAGCTGCTCTCCGATATCAGTCATGACAAGACTCATTCCTGTACCCATGATGATAGCCGCAATGCTTCCGAAAATGTATCCGAAAAGATTCGCCGGACGCTTTACTTCTGCATCAAGCTCACGAAGCATGTCGAGATCATTTTCAGTATTATCCTTTTCCATGTACTGTGTGCGTATCTTCTGCACAATAAATTCTGCATCATTTCTGTTCATAATAATATCCTCCTGAATATTTGTCTTTATAGCGTGCTTTGTGCTGTGTTGCCCTTACTATGGTTTTATTATAATACTCCGTTGTTTGTGATTTGTTTTTGAAATGTTTGAGAAATGTTAAATTTTATTTTTTCGAAAAAATCAGGCGTATACGGTTATGTATACGCCTGAGTTTTATTCATTTTCGCTGATATAGATATCTGTTCTGTTTTTGATATAAGAAGCCGCATCCTCGGCGGTACATTCTCCGGCAAAATACGGCAGAGCTTCCTCTGAAATTATATGGAAAAGATCATTCGGAAGTCCATTTGAAGCTCGTTTTGCGCTTTTTATCACCTCAACCGCCTTGTCAAGCTCATCTTTCGTGAAAGTTCCGTTATTTTCTGCGATTTCCGCAAGCTTTTCTATATCCTTTACAAGTATCGGGAATTCAGCATTTCTGCCATTTACTATTCTTGAATTATTGCCGACATACACTGACTTTACAAATTCCCACGCTTCCGGCTTATTGCCGCATTTTTCCATTACTGCGATATTGCAGTTCATGGCAGCGATATTTCCCTCTGCGTTTTCCGAGGGATATCCGGCAAAAGTTACCGGTTCAGCAAACATATCGTAATACGTTCTGAAATCTCCGAAACCAGCCGCCGCAAATTCGCAGAAAAGCACCTCGTCACGGCTATAGTCATACCATTCTTCTCTCGGATAATCAGGAAATCTGTTGCAGAATTCAAGAAGTTCTGCCATATTTCCGGCATTTATCGAGTATTTCCCGTTCTTACCAGAAACTGCAAAGTCAGAATAGCTTATCATACTGATAAGCATTTCCATTTTCGATCCATTATTGATGATATTCATTTCCGCCGGAGAATTTTCGATAATTTGGAGCATTTCCCTGAATGTCTGATTTTCAATACCGGAAAATTTCTCCTTTAACATCATAGAACGCACTGTGAAAGATATCGGCAGCGAGCAGAGCTTTCCGTCATATTCGCTTGCTTCAAGGATGTTCGGCAGAAACATTTCACGGCTAAGTTCGTCATCCATTAGCTGATACATATCGGCAAATGCGCCCTTTCCCTTGAGATCAAGCGGCGTATTCATAAACAGTGCAAGATCAGGACCATCGCCTGTAATGAGATCCATTGAAAGCTTTTCGCTGCCTGTGCTGACCTGTTCATTTTTCTCCTTGTCGTAAACATCAAATTCAGTATAATAAACAGGCTCTATGGTGATATTATTTCCCGACCGGTTAAATGCCGCAGTATGGCTGAGAAAATCCTCATGCTGATACATAACACCAAGTTTAAGCGTTACAGGCTCAGATGGTACATCCTCCCCGAGTTCATCAGTAAGCAGATACAGCTTGTTTCTGGTATCAGTCTGATCGAATGCGGAAAGAATATAGCCATTTTCTGTCGGAATTATTTCCTCTGCGGAATTTTCACCTATACCAAGCTGAACATTCAGAGCAAGCTCCGTGAGTGTATCGCCTTTAAGTCCGTAGATTCCGGTCTTTCCTGCAAAAACTGCGTCAAATGAACTTCCGTCGGTCGAAATGTGGGATATCGGTTCTCCAGACTGGTCAAGCGAAAAAAGCTTATCGCCATTGGCAAGCATACTGTCATAAACGTCATAAAGCCCGCAGATAAGTGTATCTGCTGAGGTCACGCCGAGACTTCCGGATGCCTCGTACTTAGACGGCTTGTATTCCTCAGCCTGACCTGATGTAATATCAGCGGCATATACAATTCCGCATGTAATGTAGAACTTTCCTCCGCTGACTGTAAAATCTCCTATGGAATTATCATTCATTCCGGTGATTTCCGTCTTTGACTCAGCTTTTCCGTCAGCGGATATCCGGTATATCGTATGGAAATATTCTGCGCTTGAATTGTAGCTTTCCCAGTCGAAATCCTCGCCGTTCTGCTCAGGATTCATATAATTATACGCCGGCATATCACCGTGTGTTATCTCAGTAACCGCCATATACAGCGTTCCATCGGCGGCATTTGCAAACCGGAGAATTATTTCTGCGTTTTTACGGAATGATATCTGCATATCACAAAGAGCATATCCGGAAAAGCTTCCGTCTGTGATGTAAAACTCTGGCAATACGCTTTCAGGAGTTCTGAATGCGGAGATATATCGTCCATCGCCAAGCGGAGCAACAGAAATTACACTTGCTTTTTCTGAAGGCATGGAGAGTTCTCTGAGATAATATGATTTATCCGATTTTATCACCTGTGCCGCCTGAGTTTTTTCCAGTGATGATTCCACGCTCTCGTTTTTCTGACAGGATACTGCTGAAAAAATCATGCACAGTGATACTATAAATGATACGGTGCGTTTCATTGAAAACTTCCTTTCTCGTTTGCGTTTTGTAAATAATACGCATCAGAAGTCCAAAAGGTCAAAAAAAGAGCGGACAAAGTCCGCCCCGATAATATGTATCAGAAAGTAGCTTTTTTAATCATTGCAAGTTCTTCGAGAGAGATACAGTTAAGAAATTCGCCGTTTTTCATTACTGTAAGCATTTCATCAATTTCAGCCCAGCACACCTCTGCGACCTCATCCTCGCAGATAGTAAGGCTGTCAATATCTACAGGCTCATTGTAAATATAAACTGCGCTGAGTTCGTTGTCCTTTACGATGCCATTACAGTATGTATTACGATGAACGCCGACTATTTTCAGCTTTTCATTGGGAACTTTCAATCCAAGTTCCTCGTATATTTCTCTTACAGCAGTTTTTCTCGGTTCGCCGCCCTGAGTGATATGTCCGGCAGCGGAAACATCATAGCATCCGGGATTGATCTGCTTCTTGTCAGAACGTTTCTGAAGAAGAACATATATACCCATATCCTTGCGCTGGATTATCCATATATGGACAACTGCATGGAGATCACCGTCCCTGTGAACCAGTGAACGAG
>JAFXEJ010000095.1 GCA_017513795.1 Ruminococcus sp. | reverse complement strand
GTTGTCTCGATAGCAGCACGAATCTGAGCTACTCTTGACTTGATTGTGTCCTTGTCGCCAGCACCGTCAACGATGATTGTGTTTTCCTTCTGAATTACGATCTGCTTAGCCTGACCAAGCTGGTCGATAGTTGTCTCGTTGAGTTCAAGACCAAGCTCAGAAGAAATAACCTCGCCGCCTGTGAGGATAGCGATATCCTTGAGCATTTCCTTACGTCTGTCACCGAAGCCAGGAGCCTTGACAGCAGCAACCTTGAAAGTTCCTCTCAGGTTGTTAAGGATGATTGTTGTAAGAGCTTCGCCCTCAACGTCCTCAGCAATGATAACGAGCTTTCTGCCCATTTTTACGATCTGCTCGAGGAGAGGAAGAATTTCCTGAATAGATGAGATCTTCTTGTCTGTGATAAGCACGAAAGCGTCGTCATAGATAGCTTCCATCTTGTCTGTATCTGTAACCATGTAGGGTGAGATGTATCCACGATCGAACTGCATACCCTCAACTACTTCGCTGTATGTTTCAGCAGTTTTGCTTTCCTCGATAGTGATAACGCCGTCAGCTGTAACCTTTTCCATAGCCTCAGCGATAAGCTTACCTACGTTCTCATCAGCAGCAGAGATAGCACCTACTCTTGCGATATCCTCTGTACCTTCAACAGCCTTTGAATTAGCTGTGATAGCTTCTACTGCAACGTCAACAGCCTTTGCGATACCCTTTTTAAGAACCATAGGATTTGCACCTGCTGCGATATTCTTCATTCCCTCACGAACGATAGCCTGTGCAAGAAGTGTAGCTGTTGTTGTACCGTCACCGGCAGCGTCGTTTGTCTTTGTAGCAACTTCCTTAACAAGCTGTGCGCCCATGTTTTCAAAAGCGTCTTCAAGCTCGATATCCTTAGCGATTGTAACGCCGTCGTTAGTGATAAGGGGAGCACCGAACTTCTTGTCGAGAACTACATTTCTGCCCTTGGGGCCCATTGTGATTCTTACAGTATCAGCAAGCTTGTCGATACCTGCCTGAAGGGACTTTCTTGCGTCCTCGCCGTATTTAATATCTTTAGCCATAGTAATCAATCTCCTTAATAAATTTATGTTTCAAATAATGTGACCGGCTTTTGCAATCAGTCTACAACAGCCAGAATATCTTCCATTCTTACGATGATGAATTCCTGTCCTTCAAGCTTCACGTTTGTACCTGAATACTTGGAGATAAGAACCTTATCACCGATTTTAACTTCCATTTTAACGTCAGCAGTTCCGGGGCCTACTTCTACTACTTCAGCAACCTCCGGCTTTTCCTTAGCTGAACCTGAGAGGATGATACCGCTTTTTGTAGTTTCCTCTGCCTCAACCATTTTTACTACAACTCTGTCCTGTAAGGGCTTGATTGTCATAATATATACCTCCTTAAATAATTGCAAATTATATCTCAATATCCTTAGCACTCTCTTTCTCTGAGTGCTAATTATATTTTACCACCTTTTTGTAATAAATCAAGAGCATTCCGCCATTTTCATGATTATGCACAATATATTCAACAGTATGTTGAAATCCTCCGCCTCGTATTTATCGGAATTTCAGGCTGCACAAAAAACTTTTTGCCGATTTTTCGTAAAATAGAAAAAATCTCTTGCAATTATTCTCAATATATGGTATAATATTATTTACATTTATATTGCTTGACCAATTATACTTTGCCAAAAAGACGAAAGCGGAAAGTAAATTTATCAAGGAAGAAAAACACAGGAATGCTGCCGCATTTCATGTTTTTCTGACACAGAGAACTTTTCTTTATGCCAAGTATTGACGGAAAAGTTTAGTTAGGGAAGCAATAGGACGAGCAATGCTCAGATTGGAGAGAATCATGAAGTTTAAAAAGTTTATTTCATCATTGACCGCTGCCGTTTCAATGTCTGTACTGGCAGCTTTCACCGCAATGTCTGCTTTCGCTGATGATGCCGCTCAGACAACAGCAGCTGCAAACAATTCTCAGCAGCAGGGCGGAAGCATTTGGGGATTCCTTCTCCCCCTTATCCTTATGTTCCTTCTTCTCTATTTCATCGCTATCAGACCACAGAAGAAAAGAGACAGAGAACTCAAGGAAATGCAGAACAGCCTTGAAGTAGGCGACGAGATCATCACAGGCGGCGGTATCGTTGGTATCGTTGTCCGCACAAGCGAAGATACAGTCGTTATCGAAACAGGCGGCGAAAGACACAAGCTCAGAATCAAGAAGTGGGCTATCACTGAAAACGTAACAGCTGTTGAACGCTTTAAGGAAATGAAGGCAGCTGCTGCATCTAAAAAGGCTGATACAGCCGGCGTAGCTTCTGCAAAGCTTGCTGATGAAGATGAGGATACTTCCGACAAGAAGAAGTCCAAGAACAAGAAAAAAGAAGCTGAAGAAGAATAATAATTAATTTCCCTCCATAGAATTTATTAACGTTTTCTATGGAGGGATTTTTATGCGCCGTCACCGCCGGAGTATATGGTCAAGCAGCAGACTGAGCATGCTTGTCTCGACTGTTTCGGGAATTATTTTTCTTTTTATTACGGTTCTTGCTGTCTCCGGATTTGCCTTTTTCTTTGTGTCTGATTTCCGGCTTCTGAGGATAATTTCGCTCATTCCACTTTTCACCGGAGCTTTCTCTGCCGGCTTTATCTTCGGGAAATACCGCCGCCATAAAGGTATGATCTCCGGTATTATCTGCGGTCTGCTTTTGTATATCGCTGTTTCAGCCGTCGGAATCGTTCTCTCCGGAAGTCCGTCACATTTCAGTAAGCTTATACTGCTTTCCGCTGCCGGCGCAATAGGCGGCATTACAGGCGTTAACTCAAAACACCCGAGAAACCTTAGAGATTAAAAAGCTGCTCGTTATTTCACGAGCAGCTAATTATATTTAATATCAATAATTTCCGGATGTATCTTCCAGAAGTTTGAATTTGATCTTATATTCAGTTACATTTCCATCCTCGTCAATATGCGCACATGTAGCCGGAACAGTATCTCCCACTCCATAGCTATTTGTTATCGCTGTATAGAACTCATTATATGTTTTTACCTTTACTCCGGCAACTTCTGTAATAAAATCGCCCGGTTTAAGATCGGTATTCTTAATATCAGAATCTTCTGCAATGCTGTCGATATAAATACCGCTGAATCCCTCAGGAAGTTCAAATCCGAGTTCTTCCTGAATCAAAGCTTCCTTTGAAGGATCTGCCATATCAATCAGCTGTATTCCTATTCTGAATCTGCCGCCGATATAACCCTGATCTATAAGTTCCTCTATAATAGGAAGCGCTTCATTCGAAGTTATAGCAAAGCCAAGTCCCTCATAGCTGCTGCTTACATACTTTGAAGAAGTAATTCCAATAACCTCGCCGTACATATTTACAAGCGCACCACCGGAATTTCCGGGGCTGATATCGGCATTTGTCTGGATGCATTCCATTTCAAATGTAGTTTCGTCTGTTCTTATCTGTCTGTGAACGGCAGAAATAATTCCGTCAGTAACTGTAAATGAAAGGCTTACCGGATTTCCGATAGCAATTACTTTCTGTCCTACAACAGCGTCGTCAGAATCTCCGAAAACAGCCGGCTGAAGATTTGCACCCTCTACTCTGATAACAGCTATATCCGTCTTGACATCTCTGCCGACAACCTCAGCTTCATAGCTTTTTCCGTCAACAGTATTTATAATGTGTATGCCGTTTTCATGAAGAACGTGAGTATTTGTAACGATATATCCGTCCTCGCTGATAACAACGCCGGAACCCGAACCCACATACTTGCCAGCCTTATAATCGTCACGGTTAGCATAAGTATATATCTCAATAATAGACGGTTTTACAAGCTCAGAAACGCCCTCAATGGAATACTGTCCATTCTCATCCTTTTTCATAAGCTCGTCGGAAGATGGTTTTCTGTTTGTTTCCTTGTAGATAACTATCTGCTTGCGCTCAGTAAGAGCCTTTATTGAATCTTCGCTGTTTGTTATGTCATTGACTATTCCAAAGGCTGCAAATCCGAATGCAACTGACATAAGGATCAGAAAAAGTATCACAGCCGCAGTCATTCCGCTGCCGGACTTCTTCTTCATGAGCGCTTCTTCCATAGCTTTCATTTCATCTATGCCGCTTCTTTTTAATTCCTCAAGACCGATAGGCTCATACATAAAGCTGTCGTATGAAGCCTGTTCCGGCTGCGACATATATACAGGCTGGTCAATGTTTTCCTCACGCTCAGGCACAGCAGAAGATGTTTCTTCAATTGCCGGAACATTCTGCTCCTCGCTGGTATCAGTTAATCCGTTTTCAATATTATTATCTCTTTCGTCCATAGTCCGTCCTTTCATCGCCGGAATCCTGTCTGATGCTGAGATCAGGAATCTGTATTATAAACTTAGTATATTCGCCGTAAACGCTCTTTACAATGATGTGTCCCTTATGCAGATGCACGATTTTTCTGGAAATTGCAAGTCCAAGTCCAAGACCGGCAGCATCCTTTCCTCTTGATTCATCTGTTTTATAGAAGCGGTCAAATACCTGCTGAATTTCATTGTCACGAAGTCCCTCGCCGGTATTCTTTATGCTGAAGCAATTCATTCCGTCAACCTTTTCAAATTCAAATGTCAGTGTTCCTCCAGTATTTACAAATTTTACTGCATTTTCCACAAGGTTGTAGATTACCTGCTGCATAAGATCGGCATCTGCGACTGCTATGAGTCTTTCGCTGTCAAGACCGAGTATTTCGATATTCTTTTCGTCGATCTTCTTTTCAAACATAAGTACTGTCTGTATTACAAGATCAGTCAGATTAGTTTCACGGAAATTAGGCATCATCGTTCCGGATTCAAACTTGGTCATATTGAGCATGGATGAAATAAGAATCTTCAGACGCTGTATTTCCTTTGAAACTATTGCAAGATACTCATTCTGTCTTGATTTCGGGATAGTTCCGTCAAGGATTCCAGAAACAAATCCGCCGACCGTAGTTATCGGTGTTCGCAGCTCGTGAGAAACATTCGCAATAAACGTTTTTGAAGCTTCCTCGCTGTTCTTGACATTTTCAGCCAGCGCATTGACGCACTGTGTTATTTCCTTAGGAAGACCGTCGATATCAGTTGTAAGTGTTTCTGAGAAATCGCCCTTGACATACATTTCACTTACTTTCAGGAAATCATATTCATAACTGGTAAGCTTCTTTGTTCTTCTTCTGAGCATAACAAAGGTAATATATACTACAACAAGAGCCATTACGCTGACAACTATTATCATTTTAAGGGTAAAGGAATCTATGCTGTCAGTTCTTCCGCAGAAAAGAATGTACATTTTTTCTCTGTCACCGTTGTAATTCACGAACATTTTCTTCGTTCCATAAAGAAGATAAGGTTCGCTTTTTGAAATATTGCTGGAGTCAAGCTTCAGATATTTCTTATCTTTTCCGTTGATCTCTTTTTTTATTTCCGCTGCAAGATCTTTGACCTCGCTGCTTGGCACAAGAGTTTTACTGGAAACTGCAAAACGATTATCAGCATTTATAATTGACTGATCGTAGTCGCCCTCTGAGAAAATGCACTTTCCGTCCTTGTCATAAATATAAATCTTCAGTTTTTCTTCTGTAGAAAATCTGTGATGCAGTTTCTGCATAGTCTCATTGGATATCTGACCTGACTTTTTATATTCATCATCGAACATCTCTATATAGAGATTACCGACTTTTTCAAGCTGTTCAAGCTCGGCATTTCTGAAAATGCGGGAAGCGATCATAACAAGAATAATACTGATAAATACCAGCACTGAAGCAATTGTAATAAATGAAAATTTAAAAAGCTTATGATATGAACTTTCCTTGTAATTCAAAGCAAAACGCCTCCTTAAAAAAAGGGGAGGACAATGCGCCTCCCCTGGGTTATACGCTGTCAGTGAGGAATCTTATTCTTCCTCATCTGCCTCGAATTTATATCCGACGCCCCATACTGTTTTCAGAGCCCACTTATCGGATATACCTTCAAGCTTTTCACGCAGACGCTTGATATGAACGTCAATGGTGCGTGAATCACCGTAATATTCAAAGCCCCATACTTCGTCAAGAAGCTGGTCACGGGTATAAACCCTGTTCGGATTGGATGCAAGATAGAAAAGCAGTTCAAGCTCCTTAGGAGGAGTATCAATAGTTTTTCCGTTTACTTTAAGCTCATAGCGTGTCATATTAACGGAAAGTCTGTCGTAGTGAACCTCTTTGATTTCGGGTTCAGCGTTAGCTGTTCCGACACGTCTTGTAACTGCATTGATTCTTGCGATAACTTCCTTAGCGTCGAAGGGCTTAACGATGTAGTCATCAGCACCAAGTTCAAGTCCGATAACCTTGTCGATTGTTTCACCCTTAGCGGTAATCATAATGATCGGCACATTTGATTTTTTTCTGATTTCACGGCATACCTGCCAGCCGTCAATTCCGGGAAGCATGATATCAAGAAGAACCATATCAGGTTTCAGAGCGTTGAATTTTACAACTGCCTCCTCGCCGTCATGCGAAAGAATTACGCTGTAGCCATCCTTTTCAAGGTAGAGTCTAAGCAGATCGCATATATTTTTATCGTCATCGACAATCAATACTTTCAGACTTTTTTCATTTGACATTTTTATACCCCATTTCTTCAGCACTTTGGTAATAAATTTGTAGTACGTCACGTTATAAATCAGATGAGAACCATGCTCATCATATAATCTTTATTAATTATACACCAAATTCACGAAAATGTCAATAATCTTTTTATAAAATATTTCATATACAAATAATATTAATTATACATTTCAGATATAATATTTATTAACACATTAAAAAAGACGCCCCGAAGGACGTCTTTTTCATTTATGTTTGGAATTCAGCCATACTGCCGAAATCCGTACTCTTAATTAATCAATGATTAAACGAGCTTGATGACTGCCATTTCAGCAGCGTCACCACGACGAGGACCGATCTTTACGATCTGTGTATAACCGCCGTTTCTTTCAGCATACTTGGGAGCAATTTCGTCGAAAAGCTTCTTTGCAACGGACTCCTTTGTAATGTATGCAAATACCTGACGCTTGGAGTGCAGATCATTATTTTTACCGATAGTAATCATTTTTTCTGCAACAGCGCGAACTTCCTTAGCTCTCGTTACGGTAGTTTCGATCTGACCGTTTTCGAGAAGGAAAGTTACCATGCCTCTGAGCATAGCCTTTCTATGGTCAGTTGTTCTGCCCAGCTTTCTTGTACCCGGCATTGTATTTCACTCCTTTTCGTTTCCGGTGCCTGTTTGCACCATTATATAGGTTTATTCTTCTTCAGAGCTAAGTTTGAAGCCAAGTGACTCGAGCTTCTCCTTAACTTCGTCGAAGGACTTCTTTCCAAGGTTTCTAACCTTCATCATTTCTTCCTCTGACTTATTGATCAAGTCATCCACGGTATTAATTCCGGCACGCTTCAAGCAGTTGAATGAACGTACCGACAAGTCAAGATCCTCAATGGTCATCTCAAGGATTTTTTCCTTACCCTTTTCGTCCTTTTCAACAAGGACCTCAGCCAGTCCTGATTCCTCTGAGAGGTCAATGAACAGCTTCAGATGCTCGTTGAGGAGATTGGCTGCCTGTGACAGAGCTTCCTTAGCGGAGATTGTACCATCTGTCCAAACCTCCATTGTAAGCTTGTCATAGTCGGTAACCTGACCCAGACGAGTATCCTCGACTGTGTAGTTTACCTTCAGAACAGGAGTATAGATGCTGTCTACTGCAATCACATCTACAGGGAGATTTATCTGCTTCTTATTACGTTCAGCAGAAACATATCCTCTGCCTCTGTCGATTGTGATTTCCATATAGAGCTTAGCGTCTTTACCCAGTGTTGCGATATGCATACCGGGATCGAGGATATTAACCTCAGAGTCGGTTTTTATATCTCCGGCTGTAATTTCGCATTCGCCCTCTGCTTCTATATAGACCGTTTTCGGGCCTTCTCCATAGAGCTTTGCAGTCAATCCCTTGATGCTGAGGATTATCTCAGTGACATCCTCTTTCACACCTGGAATTGTTGATAACTCGTGGTGAACTGTACCGTCCTTGCCCGAAAGCTTTACAGAGGTCACAGCAACACCCGGAAGTGAGGAGAGCAGCACACGTCTGAGGCTGTTTCCAAGTGTTATACCGTATCCACGCTCCAGCGGTGCTAAAACGAATTTGCCGTATTTGCCGTCACTTTTAAGCTCGACAATATCAATATCAGGCTTATTAATTTTTTCCAGCATAAAAACCCTCCTATTTCACAATAACTGTTATTTTCGAGTTCTGACAAGTCAAGTATATTATTACTTGGAGTACAGCTCGACGATAAGGTGTGTTGCAACCTCGTAGTCAATATCATCTGCGCCGGGAAGACGATTTACAGTAGCTGAGAAATCGTCCTTATTAGCTGTGAGCCATACAGGAACGAGTCTGTCCTTAGTTTCTTCAACAGTTGCCTTGAACTTATCGGAGGTTCTGTCCTTTTCACGAAGAGCGATTACATCGCCAGGCTTAACTCTGTATGAAGGAATGTTTACCTTCTTGCCGTTTACAGTATAGTGGCTGTGAACAACCAGCTGTCTTGCTTCACGTCTTGTGAGAGCGAGACCCATTCTGAAAACAACGCTGTCAAGTCTTGATTCGAGACAAGTAATCAGGTTGTCACCTGCTTTACCTTCCATC
>JAFXEJ010000094.1 GCA_017513795.1 Ruminococcus sp. | reverse complement strand
CTGTACAAAAACCTCTGTTTTGTGGGTTGTCGTGGACGCTGTCCCTTACAGATGCCTATTTTGCGTATTACAAATGTATGGGCGAACTGTGTTCGCCCGCAAAAAAAATATGTTTATCGATACGCTGAAAAGAGCCATAAAAGGCTCCTTTTCTTTTAATATGCCCTTCCCCATGAATTCCGGCAGACAGAAGTCTGCTGGAATTCAGCCGCCCAAGACAGCTTCGGGACAGGATTTAAAGAGGTAAGATTATTTTGCGTATTCTGCAAGACCTGTGATCTTCTGGTTCTTGATTGCGTCTGCAACGATACCAGCAACGATATTTGCACCCTTCTCGCAGAAGTGTGTTCCGTCTGTAGAACCTGATACTGCGCCCATGAGGTGATAGCTCTTTGCTGTATCATAGCCAACCTTATTGTAGTGGCTTACCATGAGTGAGTTGAGGTCAATGCAGGGAATCTTATACTTTGCAGCAAGCTTCTTGCAAGCGTCACAGTAATTGTTATAGCTGTTTACGAACTTTCCGCCGGAATATGCCTTCATTCCGATAACAGTTGTAACAAGAACAGGTGTTGCGCCCTTAGCGAGTGTATCCTTGATGAACTGTGTCATGTACCACTCGTATGTTCCCTCCTTGGGATTGTCAACGTTTCCGCCGACAGGAGCGTATCTTTCAGCCTTGTTTGAGCCAGCATCGTTGATTGCAAACTGAATCAGTACGAAGTCGCCCTTCTTGAGGCTGTCTGTGATTGTCTTGAATCTGCCCTGATCGTAGAAGCTCTTTGAACTTCTGCCGGCAAGAGCCTGATTTGATACAGATACGTTGCTGTTGAAGTAGTTCTGGAGATAATAGCCCCAGCCCTGCTGAGGAGCATAGCTTGCCTTGTAGCTCTGTACAGTTGAGTCGCCGGCAATGTAGATAACGGGCTTTTCTGAAACTACAGGAGTATTCTGCTGCTCAGATGAAGGATCGTAGATCTCAGCGATAGGCTCGTCTGTAAGCTGAAGTGTGAGTGTGTCAAAGTTAGGTGAACCGCCTTCTGTTGCGGAAACCATCTTGATTGTGTTTGTGCCGGATTTAAGCGGAAGAACGATTCCTCTTTCCTCCCATGTTGTCCAACTTCCTGTGCCTGTGAAAGGCTGTACCCAGTAAGAACTTGTATTTCCGTTGACATAGACCTTCATCTTTCTGTCTGCGTCTGTACCGTTTGCAACTCTGAAAGCTGCGTAGTAATTTCCGTCCTGAGCGACGTTTACTGTCCATGTGATGTTACTGTCAACAACGTTGTCAAGGTTTACATAGCCGTCCTTAGTGTAGCCTTCGTTAGTAGTTTCATCAGTTCCGAGCTGCCATGTCTGGTCAAGAGCATAGTATACGCTCGGATTTTCTTCCTGCTGAGGAGGATTATCCTGCTGAGGAGGATCATATTCGATTTCAGGCATTGTTTCAAGCTTGAGAAGAACTCTCTGGATAAAGAGTGCATCAAGGTTTGTAACGCCGTCGCCGCCGCCTGTAACGTCTGCATTGATGAGTCCCTGAGCTGTCATGCGCATTGATTCTGAACCGTTTACGCCGTATAAGTCAGGATTTCCGATGTACTGCATGATAAGTACAGCGTCAGAAAGAGTAAGCTTGTTATCGCTGTTAGCATCGCCGGGATACTTCTTTACATTGCCGTTTGCAACTGTAGTAGTAGTTGTTGTTGTCGGGCGTGAAGTAGGTGTAGGTGTAGTTGTAACCTCAGGCTGCTGTACTCCGGGTGCTGTAACTTCTTCAAGTACCCATTTCTGGTTGTTTCCGCCGTTTTCAACCCACTGCTGGATGTTTGCGCCGGGTTCAGTTGACTTTGCATTGACTTCAACTGCGCCAGCGTCGCCGGAACATCTTGAAACCATAGTATAGCTTCCGTCGCCGTTGTCAAAGAAGCGGAACCACTGTGCACCTGTATTTGTGTTTGTATTGATAGTAACGTTTGCGCCGTTGTCTGCGCTTCCGTTCACAACATCGAGAAGATATGTGCCGCCGTCTCCGAGATATGACCATACCTCGTAGTAATTATAACCCTTGTGCTTGAAGCGCCATGTATTGTGTGCAGCTGCGCCAGATGCGCCCCACTGCTGAACGTTTGCTCCGGCTTCTGCCTTCTGCTCAGCTACTTCAAGGTAAAGTCCGCTGTTCACGTTCTTGAGCATGTAAGCCTTTGTTGTATCCATTTCGCTTGGCTCACGGGTTGCCGGAGGATCATCCGGAGTATCTGTCGGAGGAGCATCGCTGCCTGCGTCAAGGCTTACAAGACCAGCCATGAGTTCTGCAAGCTTCTGAGCGCCCTTTGTGCTCTGGTGAAGATCGTCTGCTGAACCGTCGTTCTTTGTTGCGTAATAGGATGCCATCGCATTATAGCCCTGTGATACGCCAAAATTCTGCCATGCCTTGAAAAGATCAACAACCTGAACTGACTGTTCCTTACCAATCTTGTCAAGTTCGCCGCCGAACCAGCGTCCGCCGAGGAGAGGATTCTTGTTGAGGTCGCTTCTTCTGCCCTGCTGCTTTACAAGGATAACATCCATGCCCTTAGCCTTGGACTTCTTTACCATGTCGGTAACAGTATTGTAGTATTCTGTAGCGTTGGAGTAGTTCGTATCATTGATACCTATAGATATAATGTATACATCGCCGGTTTTACCGTATGTTTCAATAGGCTTGAACTGTCCTGCATCAACAAATCCCTTTGCATACTGTCCGCTTGCAGCCATGTTGCGGACTACATAGCCCTTGGATGAAACGTGGCTTCCGAAGAACTGTCCCCAACCGTGCTGCGAGCTTGCAGATGAGTTGTAGTAGTTACATACTGTTGAGTCTCCGCAGATCCAGATCGTGGGATTTGTAGCTCCTGTTGTATTGAGCTGCTTGATATCAATCGCACTGATAGAGAAAGCTGTACCTGATTTTCCCTCAACAGCCTGAATATTAAGCTGGCCGTCTGTAACGGGAATCTGGAATTTTTCAACTGCGTTGTTTCCTGTGAGGTTGATGAGCTGAAGCATTCCCTCAGCCTTGATGCTTGTACGGGAAGTGTTTCCTGTTGTAACGGTGATCTCATAAAGTCCCTTGGGGAGATCAACGTTAAATGTGTTCTCTCCGTTTGTTTTCTTGAACTGAACTGCGTCGCTGAGTGCACCTGATCCGGAAGCTGATACGTTTGACACATTGCCTGTCTGTGCAAAGCCGTATCCCTTTGATGCGCTGTAGCCGTCAGTTGCTGATACACCGGTGTATCCCGATGCTGTGCCCTTTCCGCCAAGGTCGAATTTCCAGTTAGCTGCTGCCGCTTCTGCGACGAGAGCCTTTTCCGGCGATCTGAGATTCATTCCGCCGAATGCTGTCAGTGCCATTGCAGCTGACATAATGCCGCTGACAATTTTTTTGAATTTCATAATTGTAATCCTCCTGTCCGAAACGTTTTGTCCGTGACTTTTTTACTGTTTTAATCATAACACAAAAAATTTTCAAAGTCAATAATCGGCGTATGCACTTTTAAATCATTTTCATGAAGATTTTATGCATTTTTTACAGTACTCATCTGTGCTATGTACTTTAATCCACTGCTATCAAGATGATTCTGAACACTATTCTGCACAGTTAATTTTCTCTGGTATATCTACCGG
>JAFXEJ010000093.1 GCA_017513795.1 Ruminococcus sp. | reverse complement strand
TATAGTAGGGTGCTTGTTTTTATGAAACTGTATGTGTTCTGATATAATCGCTGATTTTTTTGTATGCTGCTTCGGAAAGCGCACCATTCTCATAGTCCCAGTATTCGTCAGAAAGTCTTCCCTCTGTTGTCGATTTGAGAGCAGTATTTGTATCAATACAATATACGCCTGTTTTCTTCGCAACATCAAGAATCTTACTGTTGTACTGATTAATAAGATCGTTTGTAACGGTTTCAGTATCATAGATAACCGGCGGCAGCTGCATGATATATATTTTCATTTCCGGCAGACAATCGTGAAGATCTTCAACAAGAGTCTTATAGCTTGCGACCATGTCATCTACTGATGATGTTCCAATATCGCTGCCAAGCATTAAATAAAGTATATCCGGCTTCTTGAACTGAATTATCTCATAAATCTTGATTGTACCGTAATCTGAATCTACCTGTACACTTCGGCATCCTGCGGCGTTAAGCTCGCTGCTTCCGATAATGTCGTCAAGCGAAGTGTGATCTCCCATTGCAAGAAGTGTTGAGTCAGTTACGAGACAGCAGCTGTCAAAGTAGGAAGCATCTACAGCTTCGGACTGCGGAATAGGATTTACAGCAGCAATCGGAGCAGAAGAAACAGCTCCTTCAGTCGAAGCTTCAGCTTCAGGAGCATCATCGGTTTCTCCGTCAGGCTGTTCCTGTACGACTGACTTCTCAGTTTTCTCGTCTTTAAGGAAGTCATCCTGTGTATTTGCGGCAATCATATACAATCCGAAGCATCCAGCAAATGAAAGTACAAAAATAACAATAAGCATTCCGAAATTGAACTTCACCTTCGGACGGCTTCGTTTTTTACTTGAAATATGTCTTACGGTTCTTTTTTTCGCCATATTTTTATCCTCATCCTTAACCCAAAAATCGAAATATTCGTATATATTTATTATACCTCTTTTCTGCGGATTTTGCAAGGCTTTTTTCTTTTTTTATATAATTTTATTTTTCACTTGCAAAATAATATAAAATGGAGTATAATGTAATTATAGTGCCTCGCACATCCGCAAACTAAAGTTTGCTCCGTGCGGATCGGCAAATAGCAAACGCCAAAAGATTTTGTCGTTTGCTATAATATCAAATTCATGGAGGTACAAATATGACTTACAAAGAAAGCTTTATTAAATTCATGGTAGACTGCGGCGTTCTCACATTCGGTGAATTTACACTGAAAAGCGGCAGAAAGGCTCCATATTTCATTAACTGCGGAAATTACAAAACAGGTGCTCAGCTTGCCAAGCTCGGTGAATACTACGCAGAATGCATTCACGAAAACAATATTCCTGTTGAAACTCTTTTCGGACCTGCTTACAAGGGAATCCCGCTTGCTGTATCAGCTGTTGTAGCTCTCAGCAACAAGTTCGGTATTGACGTTTCATATTGCTTTGACCACAAGGAAGCTAAGGATCACGGCGAAGGCGGTATGTTCGTCGGCAAGACTCTCACTGATGGCGAAAAGGTTGTTATCATTGATGATGTTATGACTTCTGGAAAGGCTCTCCGTGAATCCATGCCTAAGCTTAAATCTGCTGCTAAGGTTAATGTTACCGGAATGGTAATCACTGTTGACCGTATGGAAAAAGGTACAGGCGAACTTTCTGCTGTTCAGGAAGTAAAGCGTGATTTCGGCGTGACTGTTTATCCTATCGTTACAATGGAAGATATCATCGACGCTATCAGAAATGAGATCGTTCCCGGTAAGGAATATCTTGACAAGATGATTGAATACCGCAATACATACGGTATCAGCAAGTAACTTTTATTGAATATAAAAAACGGATTCCAGAAAGGAATCCGTTTTTTTATTACTTGAATACTGCAAGGAGGAATCCGGCAGCAATTGCTGAACCGATAACTCCGGCAACGTTCGGTCCCATTGCGTGCATGAGGAGGAAGTTTGAAGGATTAGCCTTCTGACCTTCCATCTGCGATACACGGGCAGCCATAGGAACAGCTGAAACTCCGGCAGAACCGATAAGAGGATTTACCTTTCCACCTGTAAGCTTATACATAAGCTTACCAACAAGAAGACCACCGACTGTTGAGAAACAGAATGCTGTAAGTCCAAGAACAATAATCTTGATTGTTTCAAGAGAAAGGAAACGTGAAGCAACTGTTGTTGCACCAACAGAAATTCCGAGGAAAACAGTAACGATATTCATAAGAGCATTCTGTACTGTGTCTGAAAGTCTTTCTGTAACACCGCATTCTCTCCAGAGATTTCCAAGCATAAGACATCCTACAAGAGGAGCTGTTGAAGGAAGAAGAAGAATTACAAAAAGTGCAACGATGATAGGGAACAGGATCTTTTCTGTTTTTGATACCACACGAGTCTGCTCCATCTTAACCTTACGCTCTTTCTCTGTTGTGAGAAGTCTCATAATCGGAGGCTGAATCATAGGGATAAGTGCCATGTATGAATATGCTGCAATTGCGATAGGTCCGAGAAGCTCAGGCTTGAGCTTTGATGTAAGGAAGATCGCTGTAGGACCGTCCGCACCACCGATGATACCGATAGAAGCAGCAGCATTTCCGTCAAATCCGAGACATACAGCACCGAAGAACGCAAGGAATACGCCCATCTGTGCAGCAGCTCCGAGGAGGAGGCTCTTGGGGTTGGAAATAAGCGGACCAAAGTCTGTCATAGCGCCTACACCCATGAAGATGAGTGATGGATAAATACCTGCCTTGACGCCTATGTAGAGTATATCAAGAAGTCCGCCGTCTCTCATGATCGCACCGTAACTGTGATAATCCGGGTGATCATGATCAAGGAAGTTATCCCAGAGATCAAGATGATAAAGAGCATCGGCTGACTCTGGTGAGAAGTAGGAAAGGTTTACAAGCAGACAGCCGAAAGCGATTCCTACAAGAAGAAGCGGTTCAAACTTCTTCTTGATTCCGAGGTAAAGAAGAACACATGCGATACCAATCATGATGAGATTCTTCCATCCCCCGTCAACGAGAAAACTGTGGAAGCCTGAATCATTCCACAAGGTTTTGAGGGTTTCGAGAATGTCCATATATTGCCCTCCTTATGCGATAATAACGAGCGGAGAGCCAGTATCAACAACCGCACCCTTGCTTGTTACAACCTGTGCAACTGTGCCGTCCTTGGGCGCAACAATTTCATTTTCCATTTTCATAGCCTCAAGAACAACGAGGAGCTGACCAGCCTTGACTGTATCACCCTGATTAACCTCGACTCTGAGGATGTTTCCGGGCATGGGAGCAGCAACTGTTTCGCCAGCTGCAAGATTAACAGGAGCAGCCGGTGCAGGTGCAGCAGCTGGTGCGGCAGCAACAGGAGCAGCTGCTGGAGCGGCTGCAGCCGGTGCAGGTGCAAGTGCCTCGTATTCGTCAAGGAGGACTGCCTTACCGTGCTCAACCTCAACTTCATATGTTTTACCGTTAAGTGTTACTTTATACTTCATGGTTATTTAACCTCCTTAATTGAAATAAAGTGAAGCTCATTAAGCGGCTTCTGCATTTTGTCGGCAACGATAGCCATGATCATTGCAGCTTCCTTGTCGGGAACGTCAAAGAGTTTTACATGACCGGCTGATCCGGGAGCAAGAGGCTTTTCAGCAGCTGGAGCAGGAGTATTCTTAGCTGATTTGTTTTCAGCTTCCTTGGCAGCCTGAGCTTTTGCGTCCTTAGCCTTGAAGATAGCTCCTGTGCAGTAAAGAACTATCATAAGAATAAGAAGTCCGGCGAAAACTACTGAATATCCGAAAACAGCTGTGATTCCGGCATCAGCAATACTCATATCCTTAGCTTCGTTTTTTGACTCTTTTGTAGTCATTTCAGTAGTTTCCTGTGTTTCTTCGCTGAGAAGAACTGCTGTTACATCATCAGCTCCGCCGATAATTTCGACGTCAAGCGTAGTGTTTTCTAATTCCATAAAGCAGCCTCCTTACATTTCCTCGATGGTGTAAACTGCTTCATTTTCCTCCTGAGCCTTACGGTTTTTAAGGAAGTTGATTGTCTGATCGGGATAGCAGATGTAGCTCATTACATCTTCTTCACAGCGGCAGAGATCTCCGAGAGCTTCCTTTGCAGCCTTGAAGTCCTCGCCTGTGCGCTTCTTGTCCTCGTCACGGCAGTCAACAGGCTTTGCGTCGCCGAGAACCTTCTTGGAAAGCTCTGCATCAATAGGAGCAGGAGCAATACCGTACTCACCCTTGATGTAGTTCTTTACTTCCTTGGAAATATTCTTGTAACGCTCGCCGATAAGAACATTTGTTACAGCCTGATTTCCAACCATCTGTGAAAGAGGAGTTACAAGCGGAGGATATCCGAGATCAGCACGAACCTTCGGGATTTCAGCAAGAGCTTCATCAAACTTGTCCATTGCGTGCATATCAGTAAGGTTAGCGATCATATTTGAAAGCATGCCGCCTGGAACCTTATAAACAAGTGCCTGAGCATCTGTATTGAGACTCTTGGGGTTGAGCTGGCCGTTGTCAACATACTTCTGCTTTACAGGCTTGAAGTAGTCGTTAACCTTATTTATGATATCTTCGTTAAGTCCTGTATCAATTCCGTACTGCTGGAGAGCGTAGAACATTGTCTCAGTTGAAGGCTGTGATGTACCGCCTGAGAATGAAGAACAAGCAGTGTCGATAACATCAATTCCGGACTCAATAGCCTTCATGATTGTCATATAAGCCATACCTGTTGTACAGTGAGTATGGAGAACGAGAGTCATATCGCCGATAGCATCCTTGATTCCCTTGATAAGGTGCTCTGCTTCGTAAGGTGACATAGTTCCTGCCATATCCTTGAGACAGATTGTATCGAATCCCATTTTCTTGAGATCCTTACACATTTCGATATACTTGTCCACAGTATGTACAGGGCTCTGTGTATAGGAAATACAGCCGGAAGCAACAGTTCTCTTTGTTGCATATTTTTTTGTAGCGTTAAGAGCTGTCTCGATGTTTCTGAAATCGTTGAGAGCATCAAAGATACGGATAACGTCAATACCGTTCTTGATAGAAAGCTCGATGAACTTCTCTACAACGTCATCGTGATAGTGCTTGTAGCCAAGAAGATTCTGACCTCTGAGAAGCATCTGAAGTCTTGTATTGGGAAGAAGTTTTCTCAGATTGCGAAGTCTCTCCCACGGATCTTCGTTGAGGTAGCGGAGACAGGAGTCAAATGTAGCTCCGCCCCAACATTCGATTGAATAATACCCCGCTTTGTCCATATCGGCGAGAATATCCTCATAATCCGAATATGGAAGTCGTGTTGCCATCAGTGACTGATTTGCGTCACGCAGTACGGTTTCTGTAAGTTGTACTTTTTTCATGTACAGGCCTCCTCAAATTATATATCTGTCCGCATTTTAGTAATCAGACAGTACTTTACTATAAGTGAATAATGCAATTTTACGCAAATTACACCATTCTAAATAATTATATCACATTATAATAAAAATTTCCACTGTTTTTTCAATTTTTTTCAGAAGATTTTTTTTGATAATAAAGAGATTTTTTTACACACTTTATGTCACTGGAAACAGAAAAAAGTTCCGGACAAATTATCTGTCCTGAATCGTCGTTTTAAATCAATTTGCAGTCAAGCAGCTTCGAAATAATGTTGACATCAGTATATGAAATAGATTTTACCCTGAATTTTGACGGTTCCTCTCCCTCAAACCAGAGAATCATATTGCAGCGTCCGCCGATTTTCTGAAAAACAGTTTGTTCTGCACCGATCTTTACAATCTTTCTGCGGTCGGCAATAACAGTGTGAAATCCTGTCCATTTGCAACATTTCACCATTATTTTATTATCATAAAGTGAAATTCCGTTTGTGAAAAAAGCCGCCATTTTCACAATCATAAGCCATGCAGACGGAATTTCTATCATTATTGCAGAAAAAAATGAAAGTCCGGAAAACAGCGGAAATAATCTTGAAATTATAAAATGAACGGGAAATACCGATGCAGACAATATCACCGGCAGCCAGACATAATTCCACAGGCCATTTCTTTTCGGTCTGAATTCTGTCCGCACACCGCTGAGTATGCCGATTGCTTCAAGCTCTTTTCTTATATTCTTTTTCTTTCTGACTGGAAGAAGCACCGGAAGACTTCTCTTTCCTGTACCATATCCGGCACAGCTTATGTGAACTGCTACGGCTTCGGAAATTTTCATGATAAGATTCTGCCGGAGATCAATATAGTTGATGTGCGAAGCGTTGATACGATGCTCCTTATGGTTTATTGTACCGTATGAAGTGTAGTAACATTTCTCATCGCATCTGATATCAAATCTTGAATAGGTAAGAACATTCATAAGAAATGACAGCATCCATGCGCATATAAATAATATACCAGCAAGAACTGCGGCATCCGGTATTTTCAGCAGAAGATTCTGACTGATTTTTTCAGAGCCTTCGCTGATCTTGGAGATTGATGCCGCAATAATATCCCTCGATATATTGCCGCCATGAAAGAAAAATGCTGCAATATATACTACTCCGGAAAGTCCGCTCGAAAAAAAGAACGAGAATAAAATCACGGAAAGTATGGTCGGCTTAGGCATCGAATCAATGCTTTTCTCGTTACGGATTTTTGGAAGCCTTTCGGTCATTTCCTGATATATCTTTTCGCTGACTGTGAACTTCATATCAGCTGTATTGAAAAAACCAGCTCTTGTATCGCATCGGACATTTACCGCTCTGAACGGCCGGAGATAAAACGGACGGACGGCTGTAGCCGAACTTATACTTACATACGGAATTGATGTGGATATACGAAAAATAATTCCGCTTTTCCTGATAATCGCTGAACCAGTCATTTCTATTCCGGTGAAAGACCACCTGATATAACCAATCATGAGGATTATTCCAATGATAAGTATATCAAACCATGCTCCCTTTATCCAGTTATACAGCCAGTCTTTACTGCGGGTATAATTATTCAGATTCCTGATAAGCGGAAATATCAGAAGCCATATATTTTTTGCAGAATAACGAAGAATCCGCAGCGGATGCTCGTGATACAAGGTTATTTCTCCTTTCTGTAAACTGTTCCGGATAATCTCAGAATCTCATCTATATCGTTCCGGCTCAGAAACATTAATCTGAATCTTCCGCCGAATACAAAGAAAATTATAAAATTAAGTCCTGTATATCCGGAAAGAAATGTTTTTACCACTGTAACGTACTGTATTGAAGAAAAAAGCACAGACTGATGAACTTTAATGAATACTCCGCCTGTCCTGATTATTTCTGTATCCGTGACTATATATTTCAGAGAAGAAAAATACAGCGGCAGATATATGAACATTATACAGATACAAAGTGATACAATAATCGTTCCGAGTATCAGCAAAGTACTTTTACTGTGAATATAGTGCTTCGCTGTAAGATATAATATAAAACCAATAGCTGAAATAATAATCTGCAATAAGCGGACAGATTTTTTATCCGGATAAAAATGTCTCATTGTATTTCACCTTCTTTGTGGAATAATCCTATTATACCGCCAATATTCTATATTATATACCAGATTGACAAAGTTAATGCTGTAAGGAGAAATATCATGACAGAAATTCTTGAACGGATCAGTTCATTTGTATGGGGCGGAGGACTTATTTTTCTGCTCCTGTTCACAGGTGCAGTTTATACCATAAAACTAAGATTCATACAATTCAGTACTATACCGTATCTTCTGAAAAACGCACGGAAAAACCAGAAAGACAACAACGGTTTATCTCAGTGGAAAACCGTCTGTATGTCGCTCGGAACTGCTATGGGTACTGGAAATATTACCGGAGTTGCCGCTGCAATCGCTCTCGGCGGTCCAGGAGCTGTATTCTAGATGTGGATATCTGCTTTGCTCGGTATGGCTCTTGTCTACGCAGAAAACAGTCTATCCGTTACATACAGCACAAAAGACTGCCGTGGACCTATGGCATATCTTCTTCATGGACTTGGCTCCCCTGTGCTTGCAGCCGTATTTGCAGTAATGTGTCTTTCTGCGTCTGTGGGAATGGGCGGAATGATACAGGTGAGTTCCCTCATGGACTGCGTAAACAGTACGGCACAAGTAAAAAGTATTCCGGCGGCGGCTATTATATTTATATTGATTTTTATCGTCACAAGCGGCGGAGCAAAACGTATCGGTTCAGCGGCACAGGCACTTCTTCCGGCAGCTTCTGTTATTTACGGAATTATGTGTTTATGTATTATTGTAATATGCCGCAGTCAGCTTCCGGAAGCCTTCCGTTCGATTTTTTCCCATGCATTCGGATTTGAACAGGCAGTCTCCGGCGGTATCGGTTATACTATATCAATCGGGATAAGGCGGGGAATCTTCTCCAATGAAGCCGGACTTGGAAGTTCCCCTGTTTTACATAGCGCCGCAGAAAGCGATTCTCCTCATTTACAGGGAATGTGGAGTATGTTTGAGGTTCTCTTTGATACGATAATCTGCTGTACCCTTACTGCGCTTGTAATGATATGTTCTCCCGGCGAAAGCACTGCATCCGGAGCTTTTTCCGCAGTTCTCGGCGATTTTTCGGGAATACTTCTTTCTGCTGCAATGGCTGTCTTTGCGTTTTGCACCATAATCGGCTGGTACTACTGCGGTGAAACTGCATGGCGTTTTCTTTCCGGAAAAAAATCAGGAAAAGGATTTTCTGCATTTTTTTCAGTTGCCGCATCACTCGGAGCAGTAGTTTCACTGAACACTGTATGGCTGATATCAGATATTTTCAACGGTCTGATGGCTTTTCCCAATCTTGTGGGATTAATTCTGCTTATTAAAAAAGTAAAAAGGGAATAAATAACCACATCACCGTCAATAAATAAGTATATATATTTTTTGAGGTGACAAAATGAGCTATTGCGGAGAAAATAAATTTTTCAGTTTTCGTGACGGGTACTGCGAATCACTGCCTGATACCCCTATTACTTCGGCGGCTGTTTCAGAATTAGGACGTGTGATATCACGTTTTTTTGAACGATTCAGCGTCGGATGTGACAGCTTCGGGCACAATCATATTCTTTACGCTATATGCTGCGGAATTTCTGAGGGTGGAAAGGATGCCTATGTATGCGAAAATACCGACACTCCCTCGTTTCTGTTCGGATTATCTCTTGTTTCAGCAGACTGCGGCATTTATGTCAGCGGAAATGCTGATAATGTGAAGCTCTCTTTCTTTTCCGGAAACAGATTTCCTCTCAGCAGCAGAATTATGACGGAAATCATGAATTCTGCTGCTCCGCTGCCTGTAAAACGTACCGGAAAAATCACTTCTGTCAGTTCGTTCCGTGAAATATATATCAATAATATAAAATGTTCGCTGAAAAATACTGTTTTACCAATTCCGGCTGCTATAAGCTGCGGAAGCCGTTCTGTACGTTCTTTATGGCATGAGTTTTTCTCCGGAAACAATGATGAACTTGTATTTCAGATTTCTGATGACGGCAGAAAAGTTAATGCATATTCTTCTGAGCTTGGATTTATCTCAAATGAAAAGCTTCTGCTTACATTTGCATACACTCTTGCTTCGGCGGGCGAAACAGTATTTCTGCCGGAAGATTTCCATTATGGAGCTGATCTTATTTCTGATAACAGAAATATTATACGCTTTGATCCAGAGAAAATCATTCCGGACGAGGCAGCAAAACAAAGATTTCTCTGGGATCCGCTGTATATGTGCACTCATCTTGCAGAGGACAGGCAGTCTTTTTACAAAAATATCAGAGCTATCCCCTCCCTTTCTTCTGTCAAACGTGAAGTGATTATTTCTTTTACAGAGAATATTCCTGAGAAACGTTGTATAGAAGAAAAAAATGGCAGAATTCTAATATCCAGAAGCGGAAAAAGCAGAGTAACTCTTACTGTACAGACGTTCACAGCGGAAACTGCATCGGAACTTTGCGGCTATTGGACAGACAGAATCAGAAAAGGCAAATTCTGATATTTTGATATTTATTATAAAATTTTATTATGCATAACTACAAAAATTAATACCGTTTTTCTATTGACATTTACTGAAAATCTTAGTATAATTATATTGTATATGTAATGTTATGGAGCATTGCTTCATCAAATGACTTTATTGGCGCATATGCCTTTAAATATATGGGAATCACCCTCAAAATCACATGATGTGTGAGTATTGCTATCAGTGTGATTACATTTCAAAAATCCGGAAAATCCGCAAAGAATTCAAATATTGCATAAATTATAAAAATGCTGTATTCTGCGCATGTACTACATTATCATCCGTACTTTGGATTATCCGTGAAAACATAATATCCACCGCAAACAGAGTACCTCCGCCTGTGTACGTTCTGGCACGGAGACTCTGTATTTTCGAGAAAGAGAGGTCATAAAGTGAACGAAAAAGACACAAATAAAACAACAAGAAAAAAAGCTCCTGCTGCGGCAGCTCCGAAAAGAACCTACAAGAAAAGAACGACTGCTCCTGCGGTTACTGCTGAACCAGAGGTAAATATTCTGCCGGCTAAGACAAGAACAAGGCAGACTAAGGAGATAAAAAGAACTCCTGTAAAAATTATTCCTCTGGGCGGTCTTAATGAAATCGGTAAGAATATGACCGTTTTCATGTGCTCCAACGATATGTTTATCCTTGACTGCGGACTTACGTTCCCTGACGCTGATATGCCTGGTGTTGATATCGTTATCCCCGATTTCACATTCGTTGAACGCAACAAGGAAAAAATCAGAGGCGTTGTGATTACTCACGGACATGAAGACCATATCGGCGGTCTTGCATATCTCCTTAAAAAAGTAAATGTTCCTGTGTACGGAACAAGACTTACTATCGGTCTTATTGAAGGAAAACTCAAGGAGCAGGGACTTTACGGAAAGGTTTCGCTTAATGTTATCCAGCCAAAAAAGACAGTAAAAATGGGCTGCATGGCTGTTGAATTCATTAAGGTAAATCATTCGATACCTGATTCTGTCGGAATGGCTATCCATACTCCGGCAGGTATTATCGTCCATACGGGTGACTTCAAGGTCGATTATTCCCCTATCGACGGCGAAATTATTGATCTCGCACGCTTCGGAGAACTTGGCAACAGAGGTGTTCTCGCTCTTATGGCTGATTCTACCAACGCTGAGCGTCCGGGATTTACTCATTCTGAAAGAATGGTCGGAGAATCATTCGATCAGCTTTTCAAAAAGGCTGAGGGAAAGCGTATAATCATCGCAACTTTCTCATCCAATATACACCGTGTACAGCAGATTATCAACTGCGCAGAAAGATACGGCAGAAAAGTTGCTGTATTCGGCAGAAGCATGATAAATGTTATAAATACTGCTATTGAACTTGGTTACTTAAAGGTTCCGGACGGACTTATAATTGATATCGAAATGATGAACCGTTATGAGAGTGAACGTATCGTTCTCATCACTACGGGAAGTCAGGGCGAACCTATGTCAGCTCTTACAAGAATGGCAATGAACGACCACAAAAAGGTTAACATAACTCCTCTCGATTTCATTATCATCTCCGCAACTCCTATTCCGGGAAATGAAAAATTCGTTACCCGTGTTGTGAATGAACTCATGAAGTCGGGCGCAGAAGTCGTTTATGAAGCTATGTATGAAGTCCATGTTTCAGGTCATGCCTGTCAGGAGGAACTGAAGCTTATTCAGGCTCTTACAAAGCCTAAGTTCTTTATCCCTGTTCACGGCGAATACAAGCACCTTAAAAAGCATGCTGATCTCGCTGTTCAGATGGGAATCCCCAGAGAAAATGTTATTATTGCAGAAATCGGAAACGTTATCGAAACTGATGGCAACAAGATGAGCATAGTTTCTCAGGTTCCGTCCGGACGTGTCCTTGTTGACGGTCTCGGTGTCGGCGATGTCGGATCAATCGTTCTTCGTGACAGAAAGCATCTGGCTCAGGATGGTCTTATCATAATCGTTATCGGAATTGAACGTGCTACAAACGAAGTTGTCGCTGGTCCTGATATAATTTCCCGTGGATTCGTATATGTAAGAGAATCAGAAGAACTTATGGTAGAGGCAAAACTGCTTCTCAGCAATACTCTTAATTCATGCTCTGCTGCTGAACTGAGAGAATGGAATGCTCTGAAGGGCAAAATGAGAGATGCACTCTCTGATTATATCTACCAGAAAACAAAGAGAAGTCCTATGATTCTTCCCATTATAATGGAAACCTGATAGTTTCCGGAAGGAGCGGAAAAGTGAAAAATAAGTTTCCGGCAGCACTATTTGTTGTTCAGCTTCTGTTGCTCGCTGATGTTGCTGTTTCTGCCGTTTTACTTCACAAGTATAATGACTGGCTCGGTGTGGTCTGTCTTGTTCCGGCTGTTCTTCTGATAATACTTGGTCTGATTGTATACGCAGTGTTTACCAAAAATTCATTCAGACATATATCAAAAATGAATAAACATCTTGAAAATTCAGCCGCTGAATACATGAACACACTCCCTGCACCAGTTGCTGTAATTGACGAAAACAAGAATTTTGTCTGGTTTAATCAGATCTTTACTGAAAAAATAAGTCTTGGTCAGGATGTATACGGTCTCGATTTTGAGGGATTTGTCAGCATTGATATAAACAATCTTTTATCTGAAGGCTTCGCTGTATGCCATATAAACGGCTGTATATATAAAATATCTGCTGAAAAATACGACAAGATGAACATGAGCTTTCATGTACTTTATTTTCAGGATCAGACTGATTATTACACAGTAAAGAAAAAGTCGGATGATTCACATCAGAATGTTGTGATAATCACTATTGACAACTACGACGAAATAATGCAGAACGCCAAGGAAAGTGTGAAATCACAGACTTCCCTTGAAACAGAAAAAATTATTGAGAATTTTATGCTCAGTACAAAAGGTCTTGTAAAAAAGACTTCCTCGAACACCTTCTATGCTATAATCGAAAACTGTAATATGAAAAAAGTTATCGATGAGAAATTCAAGATCCTCGACGAGGCTCGAAGCATAAAAATTTCAGATAATTATCCTATCACCTTTTCTATTGGTGTGGGACTCGGCGCTGATTCCCTTCAGGAAAGCGAAAAAATAGCAAAACAATGTATAGATATGGCTCTCGGCAGAGGCGGAGATCAGGCGGTTATAAAAACTGAAAACGGATATCGTTTCTTCGGCGGTGTTTCAAAGGGCATAGAAAAACGCTCTCATGCCAAAACAAGAGTTATTGCCAATGCACTTCAGGATATCATCAGAGATTCCGGAAAAGTGTTCATCATGGGACATCGCTTCGGTGATCTTGATTCTGTCGGAGCTTCATGCGGTATGGCAGGAGCAATCAGACTTCTTGGAAAGAAGGCTTTTGTCGCTGTTGACAGATCGAAAAATCTTGCGTCTCATCTTATCAGCGAAATCGAAGATAAAACAAATGACCAGCTGTTTATAACTCCTGGTGAGGCGGAAAGTTATATCGAGGACAGAGATCTCCTTATCATCGTTGATACGCACAACAAGGATTTCCTTGAAAGCCGCAGCCTCTATGACAGGGCAAAGAATATTGTTGTAATAGATCATCACCGTAAAACAGTTAATTTTATTGATGATGCAGTTATCTTTCATCATGAACCATATGCTTCATCAGCATCAGAAATGGTAACGGAAATTATTCAGTATTTCCGCTTTGATACGGATCAGCGATTCCCTAACTGTTACGCAGACGCTCTCCTTTCGGGTATTATGCTTGATACTAAAAATTTTGTTATGCGGACAGGCGTTCGTACTTTTGAGGCAGCAGCTTATCTCAAAAAGCTCGGTGCTGATACCGTTGCAGTAAAACTGCTGTTTTCAAATTCAATTGATTCATACAAGAGAAGATCACAGATCGTCTCAACTGCTAAAATTCACCGCAACTGCGCTATCGCAGCTGCAGATTTCAAATCTGACGATTTACGTCTTGTTGCTCCTCAGGCGGCTGATGAACTGCTCTCTATTACGGGAGTTGACGCTTCATTTGTAATTTACAAGACTGGCAGTACTCTGAATATCTCTGCAAGATCTCTCGGTGCTGTCAATGTTCAGGTAATTATGGAAGAACTGGGCGGCGGCGGTCATCAGACAATGGCTGCCACCCAAATCGAGGGCTCTACAGTACAAGAGGCTGTAAAGGCTCTGATCCATGCAATAGATGCTCGTCTTGAGGATGAATAAATACATAAACAGAAAGGCTGATAAATATGAAGGTTATTTTTTTACAGGATGTCAAAGGCTCCGGCAAAAAGGGCGAGATCAAGAATGTCGCTGACGGATATGCAAGAAACATGCTTCTTCCTAAGGGATATGCTGTTGAAGCTACTCCCACAAATATGAGCAAACTTCAGGGACAGCAGTCCTCTGCGCAGCACAAGATCGACCTTGAAATTCAGGCCGCTAATGAAGCTGCTGCAAAATTAAAGGGCAAAAAAATCAACATCAAGGCAAAGGCTGGTTCTAATGGCAAGCTTTTCGGCTCTGTTACTGCTGCAAATATTGCCGATGCAATTTCTGAGCAGATCGGCGTCAAGGTTGACAAGAAGAAAGTTGTTCTTGCCGCTGATATAAAGAATTTCGGATCATACAATGCTGTTATCAAGCTTTACAACGGAATTTCCGAAAAGATTGATATCGAAGTTGACGAAAGCTGATAACTATGGACGACAATAATTTTATCCTCTCCGCCCGTGAGCTGCCCCACAGCATCGAGGCGGAGCAGTCCGTTATAGGAGCAGTTATCTCAGATCCGTCTATTCTTCCTGTCGTTATAGAACTGGTAAAAGCTGAATATTTCTATAATGAACAGCACAAGGCAATCTTCGCTATCATTGTAAGAATGTTCTCGTCAGGCTCGCCTGTTGATATCATTACAGTTCTCAATGAAGCAGAAAAGATGCATATTTTTGAAACTGCCGCAGAAGGCAGACGTTATCTTTCTGAGATCGGCGAAACGCTCCCCTCTACTTCAAATATTGAAAGCTACTGCAAAATTGTTGCAGATAAGTTTTTTATCCGCAGTCTTGGATATGCGGCACGTTCTATCCTTGAAAATATACAGTCTGGCGAGCATGACGCTCAGCTGCTTCTTGATTCGGCAGAGCAGAAAATATACGATATACGTCAGGGACGTGATGTCCGTGGACTTATACCGATTTCTGAAGCTATTGCCGAGGCATACGACAGATTGGGCAAGATTTCCGGTCCTGACAAAGATAAGTATGTCGGCGCAAGAACAGGATTTACACTTCTTGACAGTATTACTTCCGGTCTGAATAAGTCGGACCTGATAATTATTGCTGCTCGTCCTGGTATGGGTAAGACTTCTTTTGCCATGAATATCGCTACTAATGTAGCGAGACATTCAGAAAAAGATGTTGTTACATTCAACCTCGAAATGTCAAAGGAACAGCTGGCTACCCGTATCCTTTCCACAGAGGCTCTTGTTGATTCGAATTCTCTGCGAAACGGACGTATTTCCGGCGAAGACTGGGTAAAACTTGCTACAAGTGCCGGATATCTCAGTACCTTGCCGCTGTACATTGACGATACCGCCAGCATGACCGTTCAGCAGATGAAAGCCAAACTGCGCCGTGTGAAAAATCTCGGACTTGTTATCATCGACTACCTTCAGCTTATGGGAAGTACCTCACGTTCTGACAACCGTGTTCTTGTTATTTCCGAGATCACAAGAGAACTAAAGGTAATGGCTAAGGAACTTAATGTTCCTGTCATTCTTCTGTCACAGCTCTCCCGTGCTGTTGAAGGAAGAACTGATAAGCGTCCTATGCTTTCAGACCTCCGTGAATCGGGTTCTATCGAGCAGGATGCTGATATTGTTCTCTTTCTTTATCGTGACGCATATTACAATAAAGAAAGTCAGAATCAAAATATCTCTGAATGTATTATCGCAAAAAATCGTCACGGTGAAACAGGTTCCGTAAACCTTATCTGGGACGGTCAGTATACACGTTTCTCAAATCCGGAGTATAACGCTCCTCCCGGTGTATAATTATGCTTGAAAAAATCTGCCGATTTATTGAAGAAAATAATATGCTGAGCAGCGGTGATACCGTTGTTTGCGGACTTTCCGGCGGTGCTGACAGTGTATGTCTCCTACTTGTACTGAACGAACTCAGTCAGCAGCTTGGAATCACTGTTGAAGCTATACACGTCAATCATTCATTGAGAGGTGCTGAAAGTGACAGAGATGAGAGTTTCTGCAAGTGTCTCTGTGAAAAATATGGTATTCGATTTACAGCAGAACGTGTGGATGTCAATACCTTTGCACAAAAGCACTCCTTATCATGTGAAGAAGCGGCACGCAAGCTTAGATATGAAATATTTTCAGCTCATTCTCAGGGAAAAAAAATCGCAACGGCTCACAATGCCAATGATAATCTTGAAACTATCATTCTCAATCTTGCAAGAGGTTCTGGTCTTAAAGGTCTGACAGGAATACCTCCTATCCGTGGAAATATTGTAAGACCACTGCTTGAAGTAAATCGCTGTGAAATCGAAGATTTTCTGAAATCACGAAATCAGGATTTCGTCACCGACAGTACAAACCTGACTTTGGATTACACCCGAAACAAAATAAGGCACAGGATAATTCCGATGCTTGAAGAAATCAACAGTTCCGTCGTGAAAACTACCGTGAGATCTTCTGAAACACTGAGGGATGAAAACAGCTTTATCACTGATTCTGTCAGGGAAGCAGCGAAAAAATGCCGCAGCGGAAATTCCTTCACAGGACTTGAAAAATACCATAAGGTTATCAGGCGAAGATGCATTGCAGAGCTTCTCAGTGAAAACGGTCTCCCCTACTCAAATGACAGGCTGACCGAATGCGACAGGATTCTTTGCAATGGCGGCAAAATTGATCTTAATGGCAGTTTTTATTTCATTTCCGACGGTAAAACAGCCGGAATTACTATAACTGACAACAAAAAAACACATACTGAGATTTCTTCAGAGCTAATTATCGGTGAAAACAGTATTTTTCCGGATATTATTCTGGAGTGCCGTATCGTCAATTGTGATAATTTGCGGAAAATTAAAAATGTTCATAAAAATTTAACATTTTACTATCTTGATTATGATAAAATATTTGGTAGAGCTGTTATCCGCAACAGACGATTCGGAGATAAAATTCAGCTCTGCGGAAGAAATTTTACCTCATCGGTAAAAAAGCTTATCAATGAAAATGTATCGGCTGAGCTTCGGAACACCCTTCATTTCATCGAAGATGAAAAAGGAACGATCTTCGCTGAAGCTATAGGTGTGGCTGACAGGGTCAGACCTGATGAAAGTACGGTACGGCTTCTTGAAATAAATATAAAGCGGATATAATCAGCCGCTGGTTCAGAATGGAGTGGATTAATTGACACCAAAAAAGAATAAGGGCATACTTACCTACTTGCTGATAATCTTTATCGCTATAGGATGCATCTGGTTCGTAAGTTCAAGACTTTCCAAGAATGCAGACAAAAAAGATTACAGTGAGATCATGGTTGAGTTCGATAACTACAATGTTTCCGAATACGAAATTGATCTCGGTACAGGTGAATTGACCTACAAGCTCAGAGGCGACGATAAGGAACACAAATACGAAGTGCCTAATGTTTCTCTCTTTATGGAGGATATAAAGGATTATCGTGAACAGTACAACAAAAAGTATCATGATGAAGAACCTATCAAGGAAAATCTTATCAAGATAACTGACCGTTCATGGATCTATTCACTGATTCCTGTAATAGTAACAGTACTTCTGGGCTGTGCAATACTCTATTTCATGATGAGACAAAGCGGCGGAGGCGGAAAATATTCTTCCTTCGGCAAGGCTAATCTCAAAAATCAGGCTAATGCCCGTAAGGCAACCTTCAACGACGTTGCAGGTGCTGACGAGGAAAAACAGGAGCTTGAAGAAATTGTTGACTTCCTTAAAAATCCGAACAAATACAAGGATATCGGTGCTAAGGTTCCGAAAGGTGTTCTCCTTTTAGGCCCTCCCGGAACTGGTAAGACTCTCCTTGCAAGAGCAGTCGCTGGTGAGGCTGGATGTCCTTTCTTCCCGATCTCCGGTTCAGACTTCGTGGAAATGTTCGTCGGCGTCGGTGCTTCCCGTGTAAGAGATCTCTTTGAACAGGCTAAAAAGCACGCTCCGGCAATAATCTTCATCGACGAAATTGATGCCGTAGGCCGTCACAGAGGTGCTGGTCTCGGCGGTGGTCACGATGAACGTGAACAGACTCTTAACCAGCTTCTCGTTGAAATGGATGGTTTCACTGGAAACGAAAGCGTAATTATCATCGCTGCTACTAACAGACGTGATATCCTTGATCCGGCGCTTCTCAGACCGGGACGTTTCGACAGACAGATAGTTGTTGGTTATCCGGATGTCAAGGGACGTGAGGAAATCCTCAAAGTTCATGCGAAAAACAAGCCGCTCTCCCCTGACGTTGATCTTAAAATCATTGCTCAGACTACTCAGGGATTTACTGGTGCGGATCTCGAAAATCTTCTTAATGAAGCTGCACTTCTTGCTGCAAGAAACGGTAAAATGGCTATCACTGAAAAGGATATCGAAGAAGCTACAATGAAAGTTATCGCCGGTCCTGAAAAGAAGTCAAGAATCGTTTCAGAACACGACAGACGTGTTACTGCATACCATGAAGCAGGTCACGCAGTTGCCGCATATAATCTTCCTACTCAGGATAAGGTTCATCAGGTAACTATAATTCAGCGTGGAATGGCTGCCGGACTTACAGTTACAAGACCTGATTCAAACGATCAGCACGTTTCAAGAAATCAGATGAGAGAAAATATCGTTATGCTTCTTGGCGGACGTGTTGCAGAAGAACTCATCCTTGATGATATCTGTACTGGTGCTTCCAACGATATCGAAAGAGCTACAAATACGGCACGCAACATGGTTACTAAATACGGTTTTTCCAAAAAGCTTGGAACAGTCGTATACGGCTCTGACAATGATGAAGTATTCCTTGGTAAGGATTACGGTCATACAAGAAATTACAGCGAGGCTGTTGCCGCTCAGATTGATGAGGAAGTTAAGCATATCATTGAAAAAGCATATAATGATTGTGCTGATATCCTCAGAAACAACATTGATAAGCTTCACCTTCTTGCAAAATATCTGCTTAAATTTGAAAAAATCGACGGTGCAGATTTTGATAAGCTCATGAAGGGCGAAATAACAGAAGATATTCTTGTTGATGCTCAGCAGAATACCGACAGCGATGCCACTGATGATACACAGATTTAATCTGAAAAATTTTACCGGAGAGTAACATCTCCGGTATTTTTATTACTCAAACGTGACAATTAGTTGAATAACTTACCTCAAAGGTTGCATTAATTTCCTTATTATGGTATAATTGATAACAGATTAAAATTGGAGGTGTCCTGTTGAATACTCTTAATCTTGTATTATGTGCAGTTGCAGCTGCATCACTCGATATATGCGCACTTGTACTTATTCTTACTGCCTATCAGGAACGAAATACCGGAAAAAAACGATGGAACAGAATGACGAGTTTCATGGAGCTCGCTGATTACAGTGTTAGCTATCCGCTTGACTGCGATGAAATACTTATCGGTAGACACGCTTCCGCAGATATAAGACTGCCCGATCTTTCTGTTTCTCGATATCACGCTATAATGACTGTTTCAAACGGCGTATGGACAATAACTGATATCGGCTCTAAATCCGGAATTTTCGTTAACGGAAATCTCATAAAAACTATTCAGCTCAGGGAAAATGACGTTATCAAGCTTGGAAACAGACGTCTTGTTTTCAGAAGGAAAGGAGTGAACTGATATGAGCAATAAAATGACATATGTTTTTTCAGCTCTTTTTGTCCTTATAGCTCACATCGGAATGCTCCTCAATATTTTCTTCAACGGAAATTATTCTGGCGTAGGCAGCGTAATTATTCTATCAGCAGCAGTTATTTTTCTTGATGTTGTATATTTCATGGCTATGCTTTTTTTCAAGCAGAATACATACGCTATAGATTTTCTGCTGATACTTCTCCTTAATATGAGTGTTATCTTTCAGTCGTGCTTTGGTGGTGTCCGGCTATCTGTGAAGCATTATATTACTTGTATAGTTGCTCTCGCTTCATGCCGTGTCGGATATATACTCTGCCGCAATCATAAATGGCTTCAGCAACAGAAAAAATATTTCTACATCGGTATAGGAATACTTATGATAGTGATTCTTACTCTTACCGGTTCAAGAAGCATGTGGATTTCTCTCGGACCTATCACTATACAGCCGTCAGAATTTATGAAGCCGCTGTTTGTTCTTGCCTGTGCAACTTCAATTGCTGAACAGCAGAATAAACACAAGATACTGAAATTCCATGTTGTTTATGAGAATTTCGCTTTATTCGGACTTATGGCAATGATTTTTCTCCTTCAGTGGTGGTGTCGTGATCTTGGCAGTCTGCCTACTTTTGTTGCAATATATGCTTGTGGATTTCTTCTCAGAATATGCTACCCAAAGGCAAAATTCTCAAAAAATAAGCTTATCGCCGCAGGAGCAGTACTTCTCGTTGTAGCTATTATCGGAATAAAATTTGCTCCGTCTTATGTTCAGGACAGACTTCATGTTGATATATGGAGCGATCAGTCTGGCGGCGGTTATCAGCAGTCTCAGGCTCTTATTGGTATCGCAAATGGCGGATGGTTCGGAAAAGGTCCGGGACATGGATATCTCCATAACATATTTGCTCATGATAATGATATCGTTTTTGCTACAATTTCAGAAGAATGGGGACTCCTTTATGCTCTTATGATGGTATTTGTGATACTCATTATAGTCATGATTCCGCTTATAAATCCGCCACGCTCATATTTTCATGCTACGATGGCAACAGGAATCTGCGCTTCATTTGCAGTTCAGATGGCACTTAATATATTTGGTTCATGCAATATGATACCATTTACCGGCGTAACTATCCCATTTATTTCGTCCGGCGGAAGTTCGCTTATGGTCAGCGGTCTGATGGCTGGAATGCTTATTGCTTGTCAGTCTCCTGTTTTTGTACAGACTAAAAAACCCAAAAAGAAAAAGTCTGTTCAGCCCGTAAATTATCCGCAGCAGCAGTACATTCCGAGGAGGGAATCATATTGAAAAGCATTAAAAGATGTCAGGGATTAATGAGCCTTGTTCTGATACTTTTTATAATTGGAATGGTGGCTCTTGTTGTAAAAATTTATCGTGAATCCTCTTTTTATATGATGAATTCCGACGATCTGAGTCTGGGTAAAGTATACGACCGAAACGGTGATGTTCTTTTTGACGGTTCGGGAAAAACTGAATTTGAGGATAATTATCTGATTGATGTCGGAAATCTTATTGGTGATGATAATGGTCAGATGACCAATACTCTTGTATCAAGGAATATCAAACGCCTTAATAACTACAGCTTTAACAGCGGTCTTGTAAGCAGCGGCGGAAAGGCTTCAATTCATACAACTCTCGATCATGAGGCAAATCGTAAAGTATATGATGCGTTCTACGGTCAGGATGGATGTGCTGTTGCATACAACTATAAAACAGGCGAAATACTGATATGTACAAGTCTCCCCTCTATTGATGTCACTAAGGGTTACGAAAATATTGAGGAGTTACGTTCAGGAACTCTTATGTCAAAAAATATGTACAGAACCGTTCCAGGTTCTACGCAGAAGGTTTCTACAGTTATCGCAGCTCTTGAAATCATGGGCGCCGATACACTTTTTTCAAAAAGCTTTTCATGTTCGGGAACATATGAAAATAAGGGCGGCAACAATATCGACTGCCACAATATTTACGGACACGGAGAACAGAATATCCAACAGGCTGTAGAAAACAGCTGTAACCCGTTCTTTGCACAGCTTGTAGAAGATGAGGATTTCCCTTTGAAAAAAATCAAGAGTATATATAAGGAAATGGGTTATACTATCAATGACGACAACTGCGGCTATTTTGATATTGACGGTATCAAATGTGACAAGGCTTCGACTACACTGAATGACCCGTATGAATTTAAGACCCAGTGGGGATGCATAGGTCAGGGAGATACACTCGTTAGCCCTATACAGCTTATGATGTGGCAGAGTGCTATCGCTAACGAAACAGGAAAAATGACCATGCCATATCTTATCAGCTATACGACAGATGTAAACGGCAAGGAAAACTACTCGGTTGAAACTGAATTCAGCGACAGAATTTTCTCATCCAATACTGCCAGCACCACCAAGCAGATTCTCCTTACAAACGGAGAAAACAATTACAGCAGTCTGATAAGCGGCTATACAATCGGCGTAAAAAGCGGTACTGCTCAGGTAAATGAAGGTAGAAATGAAAATTCCCTGCTTGTCGGATTTGTAGAGGATAAGGATTTTCCGATTGCTTTCTGTATTCTCCTTGAAGACAAAAATAATACATCTGTCAAAACAGAATCCATAGCAAAAGTTATGCTTGATTCCCTCAGTGAAACATATTCGTAAAATTAAACAAATGTAAGTGTTTGAAATATACGAATTAAACAAATTTCACAAAAATACTTGTAAATCGTCTGGTTATATGGTATAATGTAAACATAAAGGCAGATACTCATAAAAAAACTATATATTTTTATTGATCTCTGCTCTGAATAAGGAGGACGAATTATGAAAACAATTATCACAGCTAAAAAAATGCAGATTCCGCAGAACTTCTCTGAACAAGCTCCCCTGAGAATTGACTCAAGACTGAGCAAATTCTTCGGTGACGACGCCGATGCTAAAATTGTTATTACAGAACACAAAAACCTTATCCAGCTTGAGCTTACAGTAAAATATAACAGCATGATCTTCCGTGCTGAGTGCAAAACTGAAGACAAAATGGTAGCTCTTGATGATGCTATAGATAAGATTGTAAGACAGATCCGTAAGAACAAGACAAAGATCGAAAAGAAGCTTAAAGATACAGCTTTCAAGGAGGCTTTTGCTGAGCCTGTAGCTGAAGCATCAGATTATGAGGTAATCAGACATAAGAAATTCAAGATGAAGCCTATGGATATCAATGAAGCTATTCTTCAGATGAATATGCTTGGTCATAAATTCTTTATGTTTATTAATGCCGAAACTGGCGAAACAAACGTTGTTTACAAGCGTGATGATGAGAATTACGCTGTTCTGGAACCCGACAACGACTAATCAAAAAACACTGCGGGACTGATTCAGTCCCGCATATTTTGAATATTTACACAAATCAGGAGGATACCAATGGATATCAATAAACAGATCATTATTGAAAAACGTATTAACAAAGTCGGCGAAAATCTCAAGAAAAACAATATGGAATTCTACTTCGCCAAATCTAAAGAAGAAGTTCCTGAAATTGTAAAATCCCTTATAAAAAAAGGCGATGTTATAACTCACGGCGGCTCAGTTTCAATGGCTGAATGCGGAATAAGAGAGCTTATCTCCTCCCCTGACTATAAATATCTCGACCGTTCAAAAGCTCAGACTCCTGAGGAAATCAAGGAAATCTACAGATCTGCATTTTCAGCAGATGTATACATTTCCAGCACAAATGCAATAACTGAGGACGGTGTACTTTACAACGTAGATGGCAACAGCAACAGAATTGCTGCAATTGCTTTCGGACCTGATTCCGTTATCATAATTGCAGGATACAACAAGATCGTTTCCGACCTTAAAGAAGCTGAACTTCGTGTAAAAACCGAAGCGGCTCCACCAAATTGTGTGCGTCTTGACTGCCCTACTTACTGTAAGGAAACAGGCAATTGTATTTCTCTTTCAAAGCCAGATCATCAGATGAGCGACGGTTGTTCCGGTGATGGAAGAATCTGCTGCAATTATCTCATCTCTGCTCAGCAGCGTCACAAGGGACGTATAAAAGTAATAATCGTTGCAGAAGAACTCGGATATTAATACATAGTAAAAAGCCGATCACTTGATTGTGATCGGCTTTTTTTCTCGGTTATGATCCTGTACCGCTGTATTTCATTGCACCGTACATCCAGAATTTATAGCTAAGCCAGAAGAATAAGCATCCGAACAGCGGTGACAGCCATGAGAGAAGCGGTATCTCATCCGGACGAAGTATAACAAGACTCGGATAATATGCAATAAATGCTATCGGCATCACGAATGTGAAAATGAATCTGAAAACAGGACTGAATATTGTTATCGGATATCTTGCGTAATCCTTGAATTTGAGTGCAAGATCCATTACATAGAACGAATTTGTGATCCAGAAACATGTTGCCGCAGCGGCATTCATGACAGCAATCATTATAAGCGACGCTGTAATGAGGAATATTATCATTTTTATTACCATCAGGAACGTCAGCGGAAGTCCTATTTTACTCCACGAATAGATGATAGTTCCAATTCCGAAAGCAAACTGTCCTAATCCCTTCACATCAAAGACCTCCGATTGATAATAGAAAAACAGATTTATCGGACGGAAGCAGTATTTGATGAAATCGCCGGAATATACATACATTCTCAGACTCCAGTTATTGTCAAAGAAGCATTGTACAGGCGTCAGGGAAACAAGTGAAAATCCGTATAAAAACAGAATTTCATGGTAGCTCCAGCCGTTTACCTCCGGAAAACTTCTGAATAATATCCAGAAACTTATAAATCCAGCAATGTTTGTACATATCATTCCGATCGTTGAGATAATGAAATCCGCACGATAGCTCATTTTACTTTTGAGATCCTGTGCAAGAATCTTTCTGTATATCCTGAAATAAAACCGCAGATTTTTTCTTTTCATGGCTCACCCTCCGTTCACTGTGATTTTCCGGAGAGACACTTTCCAGAACAGACTGCTGAGAATAAGCAGTGCTATACACCAGAAAAGCTGTATTCCCAGAGCTTCAGCAACTACTGTAATATCAGGATTTTTCTCCAGAAGTATTGTTAATGGCGTATTGTATATCGACTTGAACGGTAGATATCCGACAATTGTTTTCATCGTATCCGGAAAAAATGCAATCGGTATATTCGCTCCGGAAAGCAGAAGAACTATAACCTGCTTCATGATGTTGATTCCCCATATTGATTCTGTGTAAAGACAAATAGTACCTGTCATGAAGTCGATTGCATAGTTGATTATGACAGCCATGACTACGGATACTGCGAAATACAGGAGATTTATTCCGAGCGGAACAGCTCCGTTTGTGACTATGCAGACAATGATAAATGTCGGCAGAAAGGTAAAGAAAAACTGCGTCACAAATGATCCGGAATATGACCAGAACAGAAAACTTCGGAACCGCATCGGTTTAAGGAGATCAAGCACGATTTTTCCGGACTGGATATTGCGCCCTATTTCCCATACTGTATACATCTCCATGAAATTGAACAGAGCAGTCGCAAGTACAAGATAAATCAGTGTGTCGGAAAATGTCATGCCATTTACAACGCTGGTTCCGGCTGACGCATATACAGCCTTCCAGAAGAAGTAAACTACTGTCAGGTACAGCAGATTTCCGGCAACCATTACGAGCATTGCCATACGGTATTGAAACGATTCCAGAATACCGGCACGGGTAAGGGCAAGATATTTTTTCAGCTTCATTCTACGCCCTCCTCGTATATCTTTTTTATGACCTCCTCAGTTGAAATTTCTTCAAGCTTCATATCACGGATGTCATGAGTTTTCTGTATTGTTCCAAGAACCTCCATCACCTTTGACTTTTCTTCATTTACGAGAATTGATATCCATTCATCATCAGCAGTAATTGATACAGACAGATTTTTCAGTTCCTTTTCAAGCTCCTCTGCCTGTTTTCCGATATCTCCGGCAGGACGAACCTTGAGTGTACGGTATGAACCGAAAAATCCTTTCAGATGCTCGATATCGTTATCGTAAAGCATTTTGCCCTTGTCGATTATGACAATTCTCTGACAGAGTGCGTCTACATCACCCATATCGTGTGTTGTCAGAATAACTGTAGTATTCTTTTCCTTGTTAAGAGCATGGATAAGCGTTCTGATTTTGCTTTTCATGGAAACATCAAGACCGATAGTAGGCTCATCAAGGAAAACTATCTTCGGATTATGCAGAAAAGCCGCAAGTATATCACTGAGAGTTCTTTGTCCCAGCGACATCTGACGTACAGGCTTATGCAGCAGATCTTCAATATCAACAAGTGATTTGTAAAGCGATATCATGCTGTTATAGTTATCATCGGGAATCTGATAGATATCTTTAAGAAGTCTGAATGATTCTATCAGCGGAAGCGCCCACCACAGTTGAGATCTCTGACCGAAAACAACGCCGATTTCCTGTGCATTTTTAGTTCTGTCCTTGTATGGAATATTCCCATTCACGAGTATTTCTCCGGACGTTGGCTCAAGAACTCCTGTCATCATTTTTATAGTAGTGGATTTACCGGCTCCGTTTGGTCCCAAGTAACCGACGATCTCTCCCTGAGGAATACTCATTGAAATATTATCAACCGCCTTGACTATTTTGTAATCCCGTGAAAAAAGATCTCTGATACTGCCTTTGAGTCCTTCACGTCGGTTAAGAACCTTGAATTCTTTTGATATGTTTTTTATTTCGATTATTCCTGACATTGTTCTGCCTCCTTTAAAATACTGTGTCATGCTTATAAGTATAGCATATGAATGAGCGAAATCCCCGATATTTTGTGCTTTTTTATGTATGGAAATTTCTTGCATATCAGTTTTTTTTAAGATTGTCCTATGATAGGACAATAAACCGATAATCTTAGTATATCATATTAATTGTCCTATGTCAAGACTTTTTGGAGTGTGATTAATAATGGCAAGAATTATCGATGGTGAAAAAAAGAATATGATCGGAAAAAAAGTGCGTCAATTCCGCATTGAACAGAAGATGAGTCAGCAGACTCTCGCTGATAAGCTTGAAACAATTGCAGTGTATATATGCAGAGGTTCTATATGCAGAATAGAAGAACAAACGAGAACTGTATCTGATATTGAACTATGGGGACTATCAATAATACTTGAAAAACCTATAGGCAGTTTCTTTGAAGAACAAATTGATTAATATTTTTCTATTTTGCTTGCAATATTATTAGAATAATGTTATAATGAAAAGGTATAAATAAAAGACAGGAGTTTGAACATGAACAATAATTATACAAATCAGATCAATTCAATCGTAAGCGAAGTCAAGAAAGCTGTAATCGGCAAGGATCCTATAATTATCAAGGTTCTTCTTGCTATTCTCTGCAAGGGACACGTTCTTATTGAGGATATTCCTGGCGTAGGAAAAACAACCCTTGCCCTCGCTTTTTCAAAAGCATTGTCTCTGGAACATAATCGTATGCAGTTTACACCCGATGTTCTTCCTTCGGATGTAACCGGATTCAATGTATACAACAAAAAAACAGGCGCTTTTGAATTCCGATGCGGTGCTGCTTTCTGTAATCTTTTCCTTGCTGACGAAATCAACCGTACTTCAAGCAAGACTCAGTCTGCTCTCCTTGAGCTTATGGAAGAAAAAAGCATCACTGTTGACGGAACTACATACAGACTTCCTGAACCATATACAGTTATCGCTACACAGAACCCTATCGGTTCTGCCGGAACTCACAGTCTTCCGGATTCTCAGCTCGACAGATTCATGATAAAGCTCAGTATGGGTTATCCTGATTTCGGCGGAGAAGTCAATATTCTTAAATCAAAGTATAATTCCAATCCTCTTGATACAGTAAATGCCGTGGCAAATGCGTCATTTATCACAGCATTGCAGAATTATATCTCCGATATCTATGTTGATGACAGAATTTACGAATACGTTGTATCATTAGCAGCGGCTACAAGAAAACATCCTATGATAAAACTCGGCGTCAGCCCCAGAGGCACTCTTGCACTTATGCAGATCGCAAAGGGTATTGCTGTTGCTATGGGCCGTGACTATGTGATTCCGGATGATATTTCATATATCTGCGCCGATGTTTTCTGTCACAGAATCATTCTTAATTCCAAAGCTAAGCTCTCTGAAGTAACAGCAGAAAATGTTATTGCTGATATCCTGAGAACTGTTCCTGTTCCGGGAATTTCCTGATCCGGCAGGTGATTCTATGCTCATAACAAAGATACTCTTTCTTGTACTTATAATAGTATGTACATTCTTTTATATACTTTATGTACCTGATTTTGCTCTGGTACTTCTTATAGTCTTTATTGCTCTGCCTGTTATAATGTTTATTGCATCAGTAATTCTCAGATTTTCCATAAAAGCTGAGATAGCTGTAAAGGATGCAACTATCAGCAAGAATCAGCCGTTTCCCGTTCAGCTTTGCATTACAAACAAAAGCTTTATTCCGGTTGGAAAAGCTGAGGCTCAAATCGAGTATTACAATGTTTTCAGCAATCAGATAAGTTCTTTTTATCTTGATATGCCGATTCAGCCAAGAAATTCTCAGCGTGTTACATTTCAGCTTGATTCAAAGTTCTGCGGTATAATCAAAATCAGAACTATAAGCATTAAGGTTTACGATCCTATGCGGCTGTTCAAATTCAAAACAGGAAAAAAAATTACTGCTGATGTTGCTGTAATGCCTGAAATACACGATGTTTCCGGAACAGTTATGAGCATCGACCATGTCTGCGAAGAAAGCGATGTATTTTCCGAAAACAAACCCGGTGACGATCCGTCAGAAATTTTTGATCTCCGTGAATACTATCCCGGAGACAGACTTAACCGCATTCACTGGAAGCTGAGTTCCAAAAAGGATGATTTCATCGTCAAGGAATACAGTCTTCCGGTAGATATTCCTTCAATGCTTTTCCTCAATCTTATGTGCTATGAGGATTCAGAATACACTCTCCCTGTATTTGACACTCTGATAGAATCTTTTCTTTCTGTATCACAGCTCATGCTCGATAACGAGAGAAGTCACAAGGTAGTATTTTATCACGGAGGAAAAGGTCGGTTTGTTGAAAAGATCATTTCTTCTACAGATGATCTCGCTGAAGCTGCAAGAGACATTATAATCTCTTTCAATGACAATCTGTTTTGTCTGCCGCCGGATAACTATTTTAAGGAACAATCAATGATATCAATATCTTCGTTCACATTGATCACTGCTGTTCCTCCCTCCGATGTTTTCAATGTCATCGACGATTATGTTGAAGCAGATATCAAAAACGCACTTGTAATTATCAGATCTCATGGAGCAGCATCTGAAATCAAATGCGGATACGCTGATATAAATATCACCCCTGTGACAGCAGGCAGAATTTCTTCATCAATAAAGGATATAGAACTGTAATGAAAAAAGATAATATCAAAAACAGAAACGGCATTGCGATCTGCGACAGTATCGTAATGTCCGTAAAAAATAAACGTCCGTATCTCAGGCGTTTGGAGTCTGTTATAATTGCGGTAATCGGTTTTGTTTCCGTTATAATGTCATTTCTGGGAATGTTCAATTTTGTATACAATAAAAGCGCAGTTGTTACGGCTGCAATCTTTTTTTCAATATTCTACATTACACTGATACTGATAAACAGAAAGGCATTATGGATAATTGCCGCTTCGCTGCTGGTTCTGACTGGAGCAGCAGTCAAAATGCTTGATGATATTACGGAAGGATTTAAATTTGTATATAATATCATATACAAAGAATCAATGAAAAACGATATAAATTACTACAAATACGTTGATTTCAAGGATGAGGAAAAAGCAACAACTATCCTTATGATCTTCGGAATATGGCTTATAGCTTTTGTAATTTACTTTTTCACGATATATCATCCTAATATGATACTTCCGCTTATAGTTACTTTTCCCATCATTGAAATAGGACTTTACAACGGTATCGCTATTCCTATTTTCTGGGGAACGCTTACTGTAAGCTACTGGATCGCTATGTTCTGCATAACTTCTACAGATATGGGAGAATATTCCGGCGGTTCAGGAGGATTTGTCCGGAAAAACAATGTGTTCTCGCCTAAAAGGCAGATGAAACTTAAAGTTACGGAAAAATGCGGTATCTTCATTATCGTTTCAGTTATGATCGTAACTTTCATAGCTTCGTCAGTCATTAACATCACCGGCTACGAAAGAAGCGATGAGCTGAATCGCAAACGCCGTGAACTCAGTCTTGCTTTTGAGGAATTCTCAATTGAGAATCTTGCTGAAAGTCTTTCGAAAATCACAGGTGTTTTCGGACTTTCCTTCAAATACAATAACAACAAGCTCGGCAGTAAGGATCACATCACTTACAAGAACGTTACTGATCTTGAAGTAACATTCGAACAGCCTGTAGGCAATGCCGTTTATATCAAAGATACTGTCGGAAGCGTATACAAGGAAAATGAATGGCTTGAACTCAGTAAGAAAAAATATGATAATGATTTATTTGATGAATTCAAGGATAATAAAATATTCCCGCAGGATTTCCCGTCTATTTTCGCTCAGGTAGTCAATCCTGGCGTGAAAGATATGATGCTAAAAATTGTTTCAAAGGTGGATAAAGACAGACTTTTCTCCCCCTACGGAACAAAAAATATCGGCGGACTTTCCTACAGCCGTGATATGCTTGTATCTTCTCTTGATACAAAGTCAAAGGAATTCAGCTACAACTTTATTCCGATTGATACGACTTACTATGTTTCGCTTCTTTCACAGAATAATACAATTACATTCAGTAATTCTTCGGTAAACGATAAAAACTGGCAAAACAGCATTGAAAAGTTCTGTATCAATAATGAAATTTCTCCTGAATCTATCGAACTCAGTCTTCCTTTCAAGAGCGACCTTTTCTCGAATAACGGACCTGTTATTATGACAGCTCTACTCGAAAATAAATACCGTGATTTCGTTTACGATAATTATCTTCAGCTGCCGGATAACAAAAACATGGATGAAGTCCGCAAGGAATACGGAGATATCATCGACAGCGCTTCAAATGCAAAGACTGCCGCTGAAAAACTTGAGGTTCTCCGTCATATGAGAGAAAAAATGGCAGCTGATACCGAATATACTCTCTCGCCAGGCAAAACTCCTTCAAACCGTGATTTTGTCAATTACTTCCTGATAGAAAATCAGAAGGGATATTGTATTCACTATGCATCATCAGGCGTTCTTCTTGCAAGAATGGCTGGAATTCCGGCACGTTACGCTACCGGATATATAATCGTTGCAGAGGATTTTGAAAAGTGTACTATCAATCCCGACAATACATTTACAGTTGATGTTCAGGATAACAGAAGTCATGCTTGGGTTGAAGTTTATCTTGACGGATTCGGCTGGATTCCCTATGAATTTACAGCCGGATATACAGAAAGAACTATCAGCCACATAACACCATCTGAAGTTCCTGAAACATCAGAGCCACCCTCATCAGATGTTAGCGAACCTACTTCTACATCCCCGAATAGTGATCCTGTATCAACATCACAGCAGGATGCAACTCAGACAGTTACAACTACTACAACTGCTGCTGGCGTCGCTGTCGGAACAGGTACCGCAACCGGAACAGGAAATGTAAGAGGCATTGCTGCTAATGATTCCGGCGGAATTCCTGACTTTGTCAAGTGTATAATTTTCATTGCACTTACAATTGCCTTTATGATTGCCCTTATCTTTATCAGACGTGTGCTCATTCTCAAAATGAGATATAAACGCTTCAACAGCGGTTCGGCTTCTGAAAGAATCAATAATATGTATCGTTATTCAGAACAGCTGCTTGCAATTCTTAGTCTGACAAATGAAAACGGTAATTACACTGAGTTCTCAAGAAATGTAGAACAGCATATCGGCAGAGATTACTTCCCGCTCGGTGATTTCAGCAACTTTATGGATATCGCTCTTTACAGCGGTTTCAGCCGTGAAACTCCGGGAGCAGATGATATAACTTTCTGCAATAAATTTGTGAATACACTGGCTGAAAATATTTATACGAAATCCGGCCTGTTCAAAAAAATATGGTACAAGATTGGTAAAGTAATAATATAGGAGGTTCATGAAATTGAATAATGGTAAATTTATAGCAAAAGGACTTCTTCTTACAATAATCGGAATCATTTTGATTTTCTTTCCGAAGATAATTACTTACACACTTTATGGTATATGTATAATTATCGGACTATTCTGCATTGTGGAAATTATTCAGGGAATCACCTCCGGAGATGCCGGAGTTGTGATTCCGTCCGTTATCGGTTCCGCAGTCCTTATCGCTGTAGTAATCTTTATTCCGAAAATAGTAACTTTCGGAATAGGATTTATCGGTGGAATTGTTATCGCAGTATTTGGTATTACCGAAATTGTCAAGGCTATTAATTCTGAAAAGGGATTGATACGAGGAATTATCGGTGCGATAACGCTTATTGCCGGCGGAATATGTGTATTCAATCCATTCCATGCCGCTTCACTTGCAAGAATACTTATTGGTGCTGTGATGGTTCTTCTGGGAATATTCAACCTCTACGTTGCCCGTGTAATGGCTTCAAGAAATGGAAATTCATCTTCCGGTATTATTGATATCAAGGATTTTACCACAAAAAAATAAAACAAAACAGCGGCATTCCATTACGGAATGCCGCTTCTTTATCAATCATTTACAAATGCAGAAAATGCTTTATACGCCATATATGTGTCAATCTTTGATACAACTTCATAAGGAGCATGCATAGAAAGCACCGGAACTCCAAGATCAATTGTGTCTACATCGAGATTAGCGATATATGCAGCAACCGTACCGCCGCCGCCTTCGTCTACCTTGCCGAGTTCACCTGTCTGCCAGATCACATCGTTTGCGTTCATAAGACGTCTTATTCTGCCGGTAAATTCAGCAGATGCATCTGATGTACCAGATTTTCCTCGTGCACCGGTATACTTGGTAATAACAACACCCTTATTGAGATAAGCACAGTTATTACTTTCATTAACTTCAGGGAATGTAGGATCAAATGCTGCGTTTACATCTGCGGAAAGACATTCAGATGCTGAAAGAACTGTTCTGCCATCAGAGCCAAGTGCTTCTGCAATATCATGAATAAAATATTCCAGATATGATGAGCAAAGACCAGTGTTTCCGTCGCTGCCTGTTTCCTCTTTATCAGTGAGTACAGTTACAACTGTATGAACCGGATTTTCGCACTCAACAGTTGCACGGAGAGCCGTATAAGCACAAACTTTATCATCATGACCGTAAGCACCGATCATACTGCGGTCGAAGCCTATATCTCTTGCCTTGAATGCCGGAACTGCTTCAAGCTCTGATGAGATGAAATCGCCCTCAGTAATTCCGTATTTCTCAAAGAGTATATTCATAATGTTAAGCTTTACTGCTCCGCTTTCTTCATCATCCTTGAAAGGACGTGAACCAATAAGAATGTTTAGCTGCTCGCCTGTTATTCCCTTCGCAAGCGGCTTTGCCATCTGTGCGTTTGCAAGATGCGGAAGAAGATCAGTTACACAGAAAACAGGATCATTTTCATCCTCTCCGATAGAAACAGTAACTTCTGTTCCATCAGCTTTACAGATAACACCGTGAAGTGCAAGCGGAATAGCTGTCCACTGATATTTCTTGATTCCACCGTAGTAATGAGTCTTAAAGAGAGCAATTTCCTTGTCCTCATACAAAGGATTCTGCTTGAGGTCAAGACGAGGAGAGTCGATATGTGCAGCACAGAGTCTTACACCTTCGCTTATCGGAGCAGTTCCTACAATAGCCATAAGAACAGCCTTTCCTCTGTTATTACGATAAATCTTATCACCAGCATTGAGCTTCATGCCCTTTTTATATTCAACATAGCCGTTCTTTTCAAGAAGATCAATTGAATAGACAACAGCTTCACGTTCAATTTTTGCGGCATCCATGAATTTTTTGTAATCTTCACAGAAATTATCGCAGTCTGCAATCTGTTCATCAGTCATTTTATAAAGCCCATGCTGCTTTTTCAGAAAAAGCTTTTCTTTAAGTTCCTTTATCATTTCTTTGTTGTTATCCATAATATTCTCCTTTCACATAACTGCGGATTGCTCACCAGAAGCAGTGTTTATCAGATAAAAATCCTTGATCTTATCTGACACCTCTTTTGATATTTCATTAACGGTTTCTATATTTCCGTTGTTATGTATTATATAATCTGAGTGGCTTTCAAAGAACTCCTCATCAAGCTGAGAATTCATTCTTCTCTGTGCCTGTTCTACAGTAAGTCCGTCACGGATGATAATGCGTTTTTCTCTGATGTCTGAATCTGCAAGAACAGAAATAATTATTTCACAGAAATCATCAGCACGGCTTTCAAAAAGCGTAGGTGCGTCAAGAAGTATGAGTTTCTCATTCCGTGCTGCATGGATTCTGATTTTTTTCAGAATCGAACTTGTGATATATGGATATGTTATCGTATTAAGCGTTTCAAGTTTGTTCTTGTCGGAAAATACAATGGCTGCAAGAGCTTTTCTGTTCAGCGTCCCATCTTCGTTTATAACACCGCTGCCGAAGAAGTCTTCTATTTCAGCGAGACAGCGACTTCCCTTTTCAACAACACTTCTTGCTACATGATCGGCATTGATTACTGCAAATCCATTTGCCGCAAATACTTTTGATACTGTACTTTTTCCGGCACCTGTCTGTCCGGTAAGTCCGACAACCATAACTCCGTTTAAACTGTTCATAACCTTATCACCTCAAATCCTGCCGCTCTTATAAGACGGTTATATACTGCAAGCCCTACACCGTCAAGCGACGGAGCACGGACAAATACTTTTTTTACACCAAGTTCGTCAAGCTCTCTGAGTCTCTGAAAAAGCCAGTGAGCCTGTTCGGAACTGCTGCTGCCGTATGTCATGTATCTGTACGGGAAATATTCCTCGTCCTCGTCATAAATGAGAGAGCACACACACGGTGCATTGAATTTTTCTACATATGCTGTAAATTCTTCTATGCTTCCCTCTACCATGATAACATCGGCACTCGGGGAATAATGTTTATATTTCATTCCCGGAGAAGCTGCCGTCTGTCCGGCTTCGAGATCGTGAAGAATAGCCGGATCAATTATAACATCATCGCATAGCTCAAGAAGCATTTCTCTTGTTATGCATCCCGGACGAAGAATTCTTACAGAAGTTTCGTTCTCAATAGCAATAACTGTGGATTCTACTCCGAATTCAGACTGTCCGCCATCCACTACTGCATTTATTTTTCCGCTCATGTCATCCATAACGTGCTCAGCAGACGTAGGGCTTGGAAGTCCTGACGTATTCGCAGAAGGAGCCGCAATCGGACATCCCGAAAGTTCAATTATTCTGTGCATTGTCTTATGTGACGGAATCCTTATTCCAACTGTATCAAGTCCGCCGGATGTTATCGACGGGATTCTGTCATTTTTTGGAAGTACTATAGTCAGAGGTCCTGGGCAGAACTTGTCTGCAATTTTTTTTGCAAGCTCCGGAATAGCAGATGTATACTTCTCAGCATCAGAAAAATCAGCCAGATGTACGATCAGAGGATTATCTGCCGGTCGTCCTTTTGCCGTAAAAATCTTTTCAACGGCATCCGGATCAGAAGCATCTGCCCCGAGTCCATATACAGTTTCGGTAGGAATTCCAACTATCCCACCATTTTTTATAATTTCAGCTGCTTTTAAAAGATCAGCTTCACTGTCATCAAGCAATATCGTTTCCATAATTTTTACGCTTCCTGATTTGCAAGCTTTGCAGCCTGATCGGCTGTTGCAAGCGCATCAAATACTTCATCAAGATTTCCGTTAAGAATGTCCTCAAGTCTGTAGATTGTCAGTCCTATTCTATGATCTGTAAGACGTCCCTGAGGATAATTATATGTTCTGATTCTTTCAGAGCGGTCACCGGTACCTACCTGCATTCTTCTTTCAGAGGCGATTTTGGCATCGTGTTCTTCCTGCATAGCCTCGTAAATGCGTGACCTGAGAATCTTCATGGCTTTATCTTTGTTTTTGTGCTGACTGCGCTCGTCCTGACATTCTACAACAACATTTGTCGGGAGATATGTTATTCTGACAGCAGATTCAGTTTTATTGATATGCTGTCCGCCTGCACCGCTCGCACGGAAATAGTCTATTTTCAGATCAGTCGGATTAATTTCGAGTTCTATCTCGTCAGCTTCAACAAGAACAGCAACAGTTACAGTTGACGTATGGATACGTCCCTGAGATTCTGTTTCGGGAACTCTCTGCACACGATGAACGCCGCTTTCGTATTTCAGACGTGAGTATGCTCCGCTGCCTTCAATTGAAAAGCTGATTTCCTTGAAACCGCCAAGTTCTGTAGGATTTGCTGAAAGAATTTCCTGTTTCCAGCCTCTCGCTTCAGCGTACATAGTATACATACGATAGAGCGAGTTTGCGAAAAGTGAAGCTTCCTCGCCGCCTGCACCGCCTCTGATCTCGATGATAACGTTCTTTTCATCATTAGGATCTTTGGGAAGAAGCAAAATTTTAAGTTCCTGAGCTATGCGCTCCATATCATCTTTTGCTTCTTCAAGCTCAGCCTGAGCGAGTTCCTTCATATCTCTGTCGGTAATTCCCTCATCAAGCATTTCCTTTGCATCACTGAATGAAGAAAGAGCCTTCTGATATTCATTATATTTTTCAATGATTGGCGTCATGTTTTTGTAATCCTTCATAAGCTGGGTATACAGCTTATTGTCACTTACTATATTCGGATCAGAAAGCTTTTCACCGATCTCATTGTATTTTTCTGCCATTAGTGCAAGTTTTTCAAACATCAGGCTTCTCCTCGATCATCATTTTTCTGCATCATTCCAGAAGCTTCTTCATCCGGATGCTTTATTGTTTTTATACTTTTTTCTATCTTATTTCTCGGAGTCATAAACTCTCGTGAACATCCTACGCATCTGAGCCGGAAATCCATTCCCGAACGGATGACAAACATCTCATTTGAGCCGCATGGGTGCTTTTTTTTCATAGTCAGTATATCACCTGGTCTGACATCCATAATTATTCCTCCTCTGATAGTACTATATAAAACCGCTTATCTCTAATTATACCCTAAAATTCATATTAAATCAATATTTACAGAGTATATTTTTTTTGATTTGTGTAAAAATAATAAAAACCCCCAATGAAACATATTAAACTCTACTAAAAAATGAAAGGATGACACAATATGATATCAAGAGTATCAGCTGAATTTGAATCTCCCGAGCTTGCTGAAGCTTCTCTGCATAAGATAAAGGAAGGTATAAAGGGTATTTACCGCACCGGAATTATTTACAACAAGCGCTCTGAGGAAGCTATGAAACTACGGCACGGAACTCTGTACACAATAATTCCGACTGCCGTCACGACATTCAATTATATTACCGCTGTCGTAGAATCGCCATCGAGTGAAGATGTTATTCCTGAACCTTCACGCAGCCGTACAACAAAAGCTTATGTCATCTGCGAAGCTGACAGTGTGAATAACATAAAAGCTATTCTTAACGCAATGGGAGGACTTAATATACATTGCGGGTCCTGATGTTCTAATCTATTTGCCGTCTGCATAAAATGAAATATCAAGGCAACATAGATTACGGAGGTAAAAATATGATTTATAAGCCAGAAGGATCGTTATATGCGACCGATTCAAATATGAAACTTATTTCATCTGCTGACGGACTAAAGGAAGCTATGAGTAAGGAGATAATCTTGGAAGCAAGAGTATCAGTCTGCGACAGTTCGCATAATCTCATTGTAGATCTTCCGTGCGGAAAAGGAATTATTCCCAGAGAAGAAGGCGCTGTCGGCATTACGGAAGGAAAAACCCGTGATATCGCACTAATTTCAAGAGTAAACAAGTATGTCTGCTTTATTGTCACGGATGTAAGGGAAAGTATATCGGGTAAGGTAACTGCAATGCTGTCAAGAAAAAAAGCACAGGAAAAATGCATTCAGAATTATACCCGACATCTTACAACGGGCGATATAATAAACGCAAGAGTTACTCATCTTGAGCAGTTTGGATGTTTTGTTGATATAGGATGCGGATTACCATCGTTGATTCCTATTGATGCAATTTCTATATCAAGAATTTCTCATCCGTCCGACAGATTTTCAACCGGACAGTATATAAGAGCTATCGTTAAATCTAACGAAAACGAGCGTATTTGTCTTACTCACAAAGAACTGCTTGGAACATGGGACGAAAACGCTGCTGATTTCCATCCGGGTGAAACAGTTTCCGGAATTGTCAGATCAATTGAAGAATACGGAATTTTTGTCGAGCTTACTCCTAATCTTGCCGGTCTTGCTGAATTAAAGGAAAATATTCTGCCCGGTCAGAATGTAAGCGTCTACATAAAAGCTATTATTCCGGAAAAAATGAAAATAAAGCTTATAATTGTAGATACATGCGATGACGAACCTCCTCAGGAGGAAATACGCTATTTTTACAGCAAAGACAAAATAAACTCGTGGAATTATGCTTCTGAGGCATCTGAAAGAAAAATTATATCTGAATTCTGAAGAAAAAAGGCATCTGCTTCAATGAGAGCAGATGCCTTGTTTTTATGTAATTAAATCAGAATGCAATTTCTTCTGCAATCTTGTGAAGATGAGAATCATATGTTTTCTTCATTGCGAGAGCTTCCTGAATATCGTAATCAACAATCTGGCTGTCCTTGATACCAACAACACGATTACCGATACCCTGTTCAAGAAGTTCAACTGCATAGTAGCCCATTCTTGTAGCTTCAACTCTGTCTCTGAGTGTAGGAGATCCGCCTCTCTGAACGTGACCAAGAATTGTAGCTCTTGTTTCGATCTGAGTCTTTTCCTGAAGAACCTTTGCGATTTCTTCAGTATGTCCAACACCTTCAGAAACTACAACTACGAAATACTGCTTGCCCTTTGCTCTCTTTTCAAGCATAGACTTAGCAATAGCATCGAGATCGTAAGGAGCTTCAACAGTGATAATATCTGTCGCACCACAGGCAATACCTGTATTTACAGCGATATGACCAGCATTTCTTCCCATTACCTCTACAACAGAACATCTGTCGTGTGACTGTGAAGTATCACGAAGCTTGTCCATGAGTTCCATAGCTGTATTCATAGCTGTATCAAAACCGATTGTATAATCAGTACAAGCAATATCATTGTCGATAGTTCCGGGAATACCGATACAAAGAACACCCTTAGCTGAAAGATCAGCAGCGCCTCTGAATGAACCGTCACCGCCGATAACTACAAGACCTTCAATACCGAGTTCTTCGCACTTCTTTCTTGCGAGTTCAACACCTTCTTCAGTTCTGAACTGAGGGCATCTTGCTGTAGAAAGAATTGTGCCGCCGTTGTGAATGATATCGGAAACGCTTCTTTCATCCATTTTTACGATATTTCCGTTGATAAGACCAACATATCCCTTATGAACGCCGTAAACCTCCATACCCTTGCTGAGAGCTGTTCTTACAACCGCTCTGATAGCAGCATTCATTCCCGGTGCGTCACCGCCGCTTGTCAAAACACCGATTTTTTTAATCATACAAATTCTCCATTCTGCTCTTGGGCATTTATTTTTAATTTACGGTATTTTACTCCGTAACATAATTCCATACATTTATATTGTACTACATTATTCTAAAAAAGTCAATAGCTCTTTTATAATTTTTAATATTATCTGAAAAAATTTATTTTTTATTGTATCAATCCGATTCTGCTTGCGTCAAAAATATCTGAAAGTGCCGCAAAGCATTCCTTTGATACCCCGATATTAAGGCGATTTTTCGGCATTACCATTTTTTTCAGATCTGTGAAATAAAAGCATACGGGAGTATTTCCACGAAATCTGCTGCATATATCAGTGAGCTGATCGGCAGTTCTGATTTCAGATGAATCCATTTTTATGCATAAGCGCATATTTTCTGTCAGGCGTGGAAAATCATCCTCGCCCGCTGCGGAAGTACATACTACAGTTACACTTTCATCTTTAACGGAAATTTTTCCTGTAAGCAGCAGAATATTATCCTCTGCAAGGCGTGATGACAGCACAGAATACAGATCAGGAAAAATTACTGCTTCGATCTCTCCGCTTTCATCAGCAGCTGTAATGAAACACATCTGATCGTTCTTTTTTGTGACGTGCTTTTTAAGGCTCTGGATCGTACACAGAAGCTTTACCTGTTCACCGTCGCTGACAGCCGCATCCTCTGCAGTAAGCGCTCCTATGCTTCTTGTGTGCATCAGAGAGGCTATATATTTGTAGTCATCAAGAGGATTTCCTGAAAGATACATTCCGGCAGCTTCTTTTTCCATTGAAAGAAGCTTTCTCGTTTCGTGTTCCGGCAGAGATGGAATCCGGAAGCCTGTATCCTCAGAAGCGACGTCTTCAAGAAAGTTCAACTGCCCTTCAATCATTCCTCTTGAACTGCTGCTGCAATCATCGAGTATTGTTTCGTAATATTCAAGCATCTGCCGACGATTAAGCCCGAGGTTATCAAAAGCTCCGGCTTTGATAAGATTTTCAAGAGCCTTTTTATTCAGTTCACGTCCTCCGACACGTTCACAGAAATCCTGTAAACCACGATAATTACCATTAAGCTTTCTCTCGGCGATGATTTTTTCTGCAAGTCCGCTGCCGATATTCTTTATTGCAAGAAGTCCGAAATACATCTTTCCGTTTTCAAACCGGAATCCTTTTATACTTCTGTTGATATCCGGCGGGAGAATATTAATTCCTGAGCTGCGGCATGAAGAAATATATTCAGCAAGCTTTCCGGCTCCTGACATAACACTCGACATCAGAGCAGCCATATATATTCCATTGTAATGGCATTTGAGATATGCTGTCTGATATGACAGATAAGCATAGGCAGCAGCATGGGATTTATTGAAGGCATACGAAGCAAAGCTTATCATCTCATCGAAGATCGAGTTGGCAGTATTTTCGGATATACCATTATCTGCCGCTCCTCTGATAAAGCTTTCACGCTCCATTATCATAACATCTTGCTTCTTTTTTGCCATAGCACGGCGTACAATATCAGCATGACCGTAGGAATATCCGGCAAGCTTCCGGCATATTTCCATTACCTGCTCCTGATATACCATGACGCCATAAGTTTCTTCAAGGATATCCTTCAGCATCGGGTGTTTATATACAGCTTTATCAGGATTCTTCTTATTTTCGATATAAACCGGAATTGACTTCATCGGTCCTGGACGATACAGCGAAATTATGACAATAAGATCTTCAAGTCTTTCCGGTTTCATTTCGGTAAGCCACCGTGTCATACCTGCACTTTCAAACTGAAAAATTCCAGATGTATCACCATCAGACATCATTTTATAGACTGCCTGATCGTCAAGCGGAATTGCAGATATATCGAATTCCGGATTACTCTTGTGTATCTCATTTACACAGTCACGGATTATCGTAAGGTTGCGCAGTCCGAGAAAATCCATTTTGAGAAGTCCTAATGATTCAAGAATAGTCATCGTGTATTGAGTGATAACTGTATCATCATTCTTCTGCAATGGTACAAGATCATCAAGAGGAACAGCGGAAATTACAACTCCAGCCGCATGAGTTGATGTATGTCTTGGCATACCTTCAAGCTGTCCGGCAACATCAAGAAGCTTTTTCACCGACCTGTCTGTACGATACAGCTGGGAAAGCTCCTCAGACTGGCTTATTGCTTCCTCCAGCTTCGACTTCGGATCTATCAGCTTTGCAACCTTATCACAAAGCTGATATGGCAGATTAAGTACACGTCCGACATCACGGACTGCCGCCCTTGCCTTAAATGTATCGAATGCAATAATTTCGGAAACATATTCTTTGCCGTACTTCTGAACAACATAATCCTTTACTCTCTGTCGTCCTTCAATACAGAAATCTATATCAAAATCCGGCATACTTACACGTTCCGGATTAAGAAAACGTTCAAAGAGCAAATTATATTTCATCGGATCTATACCGGTTATGCCTATACAATAGGCGCAGAGACTTCCGGCACCTGAACCTCGTCCGGGACCGACAGGAATATTATTCGTTCTTGCGTAACGGATGAAATCCCACACGATAAGAAAATAATCGGTATATCCCATTTTGGTTATTACAGAAATCTCGTATTCCATTCGTTCCTGTACTTCTGATGATGGATCCGGACCATACAGATCATACATTCCGTTCATACAGAGCTTACGGAAATATTCATTATTATCAGAAACTCCCTCTATAGTGAATTTCGGGAGCTTTATATTTCCGAATTCAAATTCTACATTGCATCTTTCTGCAATTTCTTCGGTAATGGAAACTGCTTCCTCATGACCTTTGAAAAGAGAACGCATTTCTTCCGCTGATTTGAGATAGAATTCATCTGTATCAAAACTGAGTCCTCCCGGTTCGCCAAGAATTCTTCCTGTCTGCACACATACAAGTATTTCCTGAATACTGCTGTCTTCTCTGCGGACATAGTGGCAGTCATTTGTGGCAACAAGCGGAATTCCCGTTTCGTCGGAAAGCTTATAAAGCAGAGGAAGATTTTTCAGTTCATCTTCAAGACCATGATTCTGTATCTCAATAAAGAAATTATTCTCACCAAAAATATCTAGATATGTCAGAGCCGCTTCCTTTGCACCGATATAATTTCCGTCCGAAAGAAGTCTCGGGATTTCTCCGGCAAGACAGGCAGAAAGACATATAAGTCCCTTATGATGCTTACGAAGCAGTTCTTTATCTACTCTCGGTCTGTTGTAGAAGCCTTCGATTCCGGCAGCAGATACAAGCTTGACAAGGTTTCTGTAGCCCTCGTTGTTTTCGCAGAGAAGCACAAGATGGTAAGGATGCTGATCTATACCGGCTTCCTTATCAAATCTTGAACGTGGAGCAACATATACCTCACAGCCGATTATAGGCTTTATCCCCTCTTTTACAGCTTCGTTCCGGAATTCAACAGCTCCGTACATGTTGCCGTGATCTGTTATTGCAACGGCAGTCTGTCCCATTTCCTTTACATGTTTAATAAGATTCCTGATGCGGCAGGCTCCGTCAAGAAGGCTGTATTCAGTGTGGACGTGAAGATTCACAAAGTTATTCTGCACCATTGTTTTTACCTCTGCTGCGTATTTCATCAGCCATTGCAGCCAGTTTTTTAAACCGGTGATTTACTCCTGAACGGCTGATAGGTACAGAAAGACTCTCACCTATCTCCTGAAGGCTCATATCATTATTTTCAAGACGTATTTCTGCGATTTCACGAAGTTCCTGTGACAGCGAATCCAGTCCCATACTCTGCTGAATAAGGTGTATATCCTCGATTTGCTTCATGGCTGCCTTTACTACTTTATCAATATTCGCAGAATCACAATTTCTAATACGATTAGCCTTGTTTCTTACATCCTTCCAGATTTTTACGTTCATCAGTTCAAGTGTACACTGCTGTGCACCGATAAAAGTCAGCACATCTTCGATGGATTCACTCTCCTTGATATAAACAATATGCTGTCCTCTGCGCTGAACAGTTCTTGCTGTAACTCCTATATCTCCGAGAAGAAGTGACAATTCTCCGGCAAGCTTTTCCTGAGTTACTGAAAATTCAAGATGATATTCTTTTGAAGGATCATTTACGCTTCCGCACGCTATGAAAACTCCGGCCGTAAAAACTCCGAGACTATTCGTTGCAATAATCTCGGAATTTATCGTCCTTTCCGGACCTGTTATTTTATATTTATGGTAAATTTTTCCTATCAGTTCGGCATCTTCGATATCGTAGGAAAAGAGAACTGCCTTTCCCTTTCGTTCATTCATACTGCATGAAATACTGCAATGAAAAACGTTTTCAAAAAGTGTGCTGAATATTTCCGATGATATTTTACTTTCTGTCTGAAAGCATATTCTTTCCGGTGTAAGGATCCTGCTGAACAAGAGGATTCCATAAAGGCAGGCAAATCGTTTATCCTTATCATTTATTCCGGAACAGATTTCTTTTCTTACATCATTTGAAAAAGATATAGTTTTTCACTCCTGTCAAAAATATTAAGGCAACACTGCGAAAAGCCGTCAGGCGGATCTTATGCGGTGTTGCCTAAAAGCTCAGTATTTTCTGTCTTTTGCAATATCACGGTGATATTTCTGGACTCTGTAATCCTTTTCGCCCAGATGTTTACTCATAAGTTCAGCAAATGTTATTGAACGGTGTTTTCCGCCGGTGCATCCAAAACCTATAACAAGCTGACTCTTTCCCTCATGAATATAAAGCGGTATAAGATAGTCGATAAGATCAGAAAGCTTGGAGAAAAGCTCCTGAGACTGCGGAAATCCCATAACATAATCTCTTACACACTGTTCACAGCCTGTGCGTGGACGAAGATCATCCACATAATAGGGATTCGGCAGACATCTTACATCAAATACAAGATCGCAATCTGAAGGAATTCCGTATTTGAAACCGAATGACATGATCTGAATCAGCATTGAATCTGAGGTTCTTTCAAGAAACATTGACTTGATATGCTCTTTAAGCTGGGCGGATGCAAATTCTGTTGTGTCTATGTAAAAGTCGGCAATTTCTCTTAACTGAGAAAGCTGATTATATTCGTATTCAATAGCAACGCTTATATTTCCGTTGAACTTTTCCTGCAAAGGATGCTTACGGCGTGTTTCCTTGTAACGATTGATGAGAACACGCTGATTTGCATCAATGAAAAGAACCTTTACATCTACATCGGAATCTGTTTTCAATTTCTGCCATGAGTGGAAAATCTCCGCAAACATATCGCCGGTCCTTATATCTACTGCAACAGCGACCTTCGTTATTGCACTTTCTGACTGTCGGCAAAGATCAACAAATCTTGGAATAAGCTTCGGAGGAATATTATCAATGCAATAGTAGCCGATATCCTCCATAACGTCCATAACGCTTGATTTGCCGGCGCCGGACATTCCTGTAACTATCAATAGCTGCATAGCTGCCTCCGTTTCGTAATGATTTATCTGAGAATAACTGGTTCAAGTTCAAGTGTATAGCCTGTTTTTTCTTTTACAATTTTCTTGATTTCTGAACAAAGCTCAAGAACATCGGCACAGGTCGCATATCCCATATTGATTACGAATCCGCTGTGCTTTTCACTGACCATAGCTCCTCCGCAGCGCATTCCTTTAAGTCCGCACTGGTCGATCAGAAGCGAAGCATAGCTTCCTTCCGGACGCTTGAAGGTACTTCCGGCGCTTGGGTATTCAAGAGGCTGTTTTGCACTTCTTTTAGCCATACATTCGTTCATAGCATTTTTTATTTCATCCGGATCGCCGTTTCCAAGCTGCATCGTAACAGAAAGAATAACACACGATCTGCCTGAAAAAATACTGTGACGATACGAAAGCTCCATATTTTCCCTGCTTATTGTCCGTATCTTTCCGTCCTCGTCAAGATACTCCGCAGAAATGACAATATCGTTCATTTCTGTGCCGTAAGCACCGGCATTCATGTAAAGTGCTCCGCCTACTGTACCGGGAATTCCGAAAAGATTTTCCATTCCGCTCAGTCCAGCCTGCTGTGCATGAACACAGGCAGAGGCAAGAAGTGCTCCGGCATCGCAGCGAATGATATTTCCTGTAATTTCAATGGAAGCAAAATCACCGCCGAAAAGCAATATCACACCGTCAAAGCCATTATCGTCAACGATAATATTGCTTCCTCTGCCGATAATGCCGTACCGGATGGAATTATCCTTCATATAACCAATAAGCTCAGCTGCTGACTGTGCTGAATTGATACTTATCAAAGCTCTGCAGCATCCGCCGAATCGGAATGTTACATATTCGCTGAGCGGACATTCGGGTATAATACGGCATCCAAGCTTTTCGCATAAACCGGTAAGTTCTTCTAAATTAATCATTATGTTCCCCCTGAGGTAAAGAATTGCCGGCAGCAGTATGCCATTCAGGCAGTGCTGTCAGCCGGCATATGTAAGAATCATTCATCAGAATGCTTCGTAATCACGGACAACTTCCTTTGCGTCAGAATCCATACCAAGACGGTTAAGGAGCTCTTGAGCAGCATTGTAGCCCATTTTCTTCTGTCTGTTGTTCATAGCTGCAACTTCAAGAATAACAGCAAGGTTACGTCCGGGTTTTACGGGAATTGTAAGAGACGGCACTTTTACTCCAAGAAGTGAAACGTATTCTGTGTCAACACCCATACGATCATATACTTTTTCAGGATTCCACTGCTCAAGCTCAACTACGAGATCAAGCTTTTCTGTCATCTTAACAGCACCGATACCGAAAAGACGTCGTGCGTTGATAATTCCTATGCCACGAAGTTCAAGGAAGTGACGGATATTATCAGGTGAGCTTCCGACAAGGCTGATATTTGATACCTTTCTGATTTCAACTGCATCATCGGCAACAAGACGATGACCACGCTTTACAAGCTCAATAGCTGTTTCGCTCTTACCAACACCGGATTCTCCTGTGATGAATACACCTTCACCGTATATTTCGATAAGTACGCCGTGACGTGTAATTCTCGGAGCAAGCGTAAGGTTGAGGAAAGCAATGAGTCCTGACATGAAGTTTGATGTACTTTCCTTGCTTCTGAGGAGAGGAACGTCATATTCCTTGGCAAGTTCGAGCATTTCTGCGAAATATGGCAGCTCTCGTGTTATAATAAGAGCCGGTATTCTCTGGGCGAAAAGAAGCTGAAGACGTTCACGTCTTGTTTTCTCATCAACAGTTGAAAGATACGCAAACTCCATTTTTCCGATAATCTGGATTCTTTCGGGATTGAAGTATTCATAAAATCCCATAAGCTGAAGTCCAGGTCTGTTTACGTCGTTTTCATCGATCATTACGTCATTTGCATCCTTGTGGATGTAAATAACTTCAAGCTTGAATTCGTCTATAACTTTTTGTAATGAAACTTTAAAATTCTCTGCCATTTTTTTCTCCATTCTCCGGATATACCGGATTTAATGATTATCCTAATATAAAGGAGTCATACCCTTTATTTACAAGTGAGTCCCGTGCTTCCACAAAGTCCATCATTGAGCAGGAATTTCCTGACAGCCTTATAACTATATTGAATTCAGACAGTTCATCCTCGACCATATTTACAGCTTTTTCCGCTTTTTCAGGAACAGTTCCCGAAAAATCATAGACTGTATCTTCTGTATACACACCGCTGCTAAGTTCGTCAATATTTATATCAAGAACAACGGTATTTACATTAAGAAGCATAGGCTGAAGAATGTCATCATTTCCCATAATGATATCTGCCGCTGAAACTTCAATAAACATTGATGAACCGTTTTTCAGGATTCTGTCATTGAACATATTTGCTGCTGCTGTCATTTTCATAGATCTTGCAGATGTTGAAAGTTCTGGATTGAGGATCTCAAGATCACTCTGTCGGAAACGTGGAAAAACAAGATCGCTGCATACTATTTTTTTGAAGCCGGCTGAGGATATTTCGCTTACAACATCAGCGTTATAGCTTACAGCAAGGTCAGAATACGGAGTTGCCCACGGCTTTCCGCCGGCAGCAACATCGTTGTCGATCCACTGTTCGTCAGTTGGATATGTCCTGTAGCCGCAGCTTCCGTCAGTTACCGGCAGCAGATTATCATTGAATGTGCTGACGATAGCCGCTGGTTTATATCCTGCTTTTTCGATAGCCGATATTATCTGTTCGAGAGTAAGCATCTCAGGAAAAGCCTTCGCCGGACCAGCATAAAATACCTCGCTTGAATAATATACAGCACCGCCGCTGATTTTAAGCGGAACTGCTATATACTCTATCCCCTGTCCTGTGGGAAGTCTGCCGATAGCCAGTTCAAGAGCCTCAATATTCAAAAGATCGGTTTCTTTTAAAGCTGCTCCTTTGTAAGCTTCAAATTCAACTCCCTGCGGAGGAATGATACCAGGCTCTGTTTCAGCCGGAATCGTTGTTGTAAGCTCAGTGTTCTCTGTTGTGGAAACAGCTGATGTCGGGGATACAGCATCCTTATCCCCTTTTTTCTTACTGTAATTTACGAGAGGCTCGGCAACGCTGTATCCGATAAAGCCCAGACCTCCCAGAAGAAGTATTGTAAGACCAACGGAAAAAGCCTTACCAGCAGGTGTTTTTCCGTAATAATTTTTTTCTTTGGTCTTATATATCTTCCTTCCTTTATTTTTAAATTTCATTTTTGTCTCCTACTTGCAGTTTTCCGTCGTTTCTTTATATAAGCGAATAAACTGCCATTGATATGATTCCAAGATAAATAATCATCGCCGGAAATCCTCTGAATGCAGCCGGTACTTTGGATGAATTCAGTTTTCTGTATGCGGCTGTAAGTATCAGTGCAGCAACGATAAAGCCTATTCCGGCTTCAAACCCAGCCGAGATATAATCCGTTATTGCCGAATTTTTAGAAGCTCTGCCGCTGATCGTAAGGAGAGTTCCCATAACAGCACAGTTGAATACCGACAAATGTATATATTTTCTTGAATTTTCAAAATTATTTCTGCTGATAAAATAAAGCGCAGAAAGAAGAATTACATATAATATACCAATGCTGACAACATATATCAGCAATCTGAAATCAGAATATTTTTCCGGAAGCAGTTTGTCTGCAAGGAATGTGAATACAGAACCTATAAATGTGAAAACTGTTATCACAAATGCAGTTCCTACAAGATTTTTTCTGCTGCCGGCGGCAATGAAAATCGTACTTGTTCCAAGTGCCTGAGTGAGTATAAGATTAGCAGCAAGGAGCGTTATCAGATCATTTACCAGAAACATCAGCATCACTCCTTATCTCATCTTTTTTGCTTATAACAACTGAACGGATCCAGCGATACAGACCACAGAATAATCCGAGGAATATGAATCCGCCGAATGGCTGTGCAAGTCCGCTGACAGGTGTAGTTATATCAACAATTCTGCCGTTTATTGTTCCGTATGCAAAAAGCTCACGGACAAAACCAGTTATAAGCATAACAGCATCAAATCCGAGAATGTAGAATATCAGCTTTAATATCATTGTACCTTTCGGCAGCTTGTAAAGCTCTGCCTCGGAACGGAAGATAATAAGCGAATTTACTGCAAGCAAAGGAAAATAGATACCTATTCTTTCGACAGCACCGGGAAAGAATTCCTGAGCCGCCCACTTTACAGGAATATAAACTAGTGATGAAATCACCGCATACATAATGACTTTCACCGTATACGAAAGCTTTTTCGGTACAAATGACGATATCAGCACCGAAAGAAATGTTATTGCACTGAATGCATAAATCAGCGCAGCAGCATTTCTGAACGTATCTCCGCAGATAATTACGGGTGATATTACCATGAGTGAAGATAATACAATATTATCTCCCAGAATTCCATCAAAAACTGAAGATCTTCGCTTATTCATTACTTGTATCCTCCGTTTTTTCTTCTGAGAAATCATTTTCAGCGGCAATACTGTCAGCTTCGGCTGCGGCAGTTTTTTCTTCAGAAACTTCTGCATCGGCAAGTTCAATTTTCTTTTCAAGATTCTTGATACCAAGCGCTATCGGTGTAAAGAGAACAGACACGATTACTATTGCATTTTCTTTTCCTGTTGTGATTACAATGACATACGAGAACACAGCTATAAATAATCCGTAAAAGAAAGCAAAATATCCCCTTTTCGGAGCAACTCTGCGGTCTGAAATTATATATACAGCAGCAAAAAGAACCATATTTGTTGCAAAAGTATATCCTATCTCTGCCGTTGGAGAAGCCGGTACAATATAGCTGAGAAACGCTGTTCCGATTATTGTTCCTGTGAACGCTCCAGCTGAAATATCTCTGCGGAATATAAGCATTGCAGCAGAAATAATGAGCAGAAGAATACTTACAGAACCGGCTGGTCCGCTGAAATTGCCCATAAGCAGCTCAAAATCTGTATATTCCATCTTTCCGGTCGTATTATACACATAGGAAGCTGAATTTACAAGTGTTTCGGGTTCATCAAAAATTCCAGTCTGTACATGCGGCTGGGGATAAAGCAGAAGCTTTTTCTCCCATGAAGTAAGCATAAAAATATATGCTGCCGCTGCCGGAGAAAAGATGATATTTCTGCGTCCGCCGAAAACGTTCTTCGCCGCAACAACTGCGAAAATGCATGCTATACCGGCAATACCATAGTCCATTGTAGCCGGCATCATAAGAGCGATTATAAGTGCGTCAGAAGTACAAGTCAGATCGTCAGCAGTAAATCTTCTGTTCATGAAACGCAGGCAGATCATTTCTGTAATTAACGAAACAGAAATGCATACTCCGCCAAGTACAACTGCACGCATACCATAATAAAAATAGGACATAAGCTCCAGAGCGACAAGAGTTATCATTGTGTCAAGCCATATATGACGCTCTTTTCTGGCAGTTTTTGTCATATTTCTTCACGCCTGATCTTTCCGGCTGCTTCAGCCATATTTTCCGCTTTGAACAGGTAGCTTCCCGACACAAGGGTATCTGCTCCGGCATTAATAACGCATTCAGATGTAATATCGTTGATTCCGCCGTCAACTTCTACTCTGATATCAAGTCCCATTGAACTGATTTTTTCACGGATTATACGAACCTTCTCAACTGTTTCAGGGATAAAGCTCTGTCCTCCGAAGCCAGGTTCAACAGTCATTACAAGTACCATATCAAGCTGATCAAGATATTCAAAAACCGTTTCTGCCGGAGTTGCCGGCTTTATAGCAAGAGCCGTTTTCGCACCGGCTTCTCTTATTGCCCTGATAGTCTCTGCCGTATCGCTTTCACTTTCAATGTGAAAGGAAATATAATCAGCGCCGCATTCTGCAAATCGTCTGACATATCTGAGCGGATCGGTTATCATAAGATGAACATCGAGAATAAGATCCGTTGTTTTTCTTACCTGTTCAAGAATCGGGAGTCCGTAAGTAATATTATTTACAAAGACTCCGTCCATCACATCGAAATGCAGCATTTCTATGCCGCTTTTCTCCATTCGTTTTATTTCCTCTTTAAGGCTGAGCATATCTGCGCTGAGCACAGAAGCTGATACCATATTCCTCAATTTATCACTTCTTCCGAGTTATTGCACAGCTCTGAAAAATAAATCAGAACTGTCTGCGGAACATTTGCCAAAAAAATCAAAACATCCGCATATTAATATTATATAATATTTCTGTCTGAACGTCAATATGTTAAAATTGTTTTTTCATTTATTTTTTTCTGAACTTATATAGAATATTGTTCAAGCTCTGTATCATACGATTGTATATCTTTTTTCGGAGGTATGCCTTATGCTGCTTGAATTTCTCAGAAATATATTCTTTTTTGCCCTTCATATCGACAGTAATACTGTTTTTCCAAAGCCTCTTTCCAAAAAGGATGAGGAAGAATGCTTTGTAAAATTTTCAGAAGGTGACAAGGAAGCAAAAAACAAACTGATTGAACACAATCTCAGGCTGGTTGCACATATTGTAAAAAAATATTCTAATAATATTTCCGATCAGGATGAACTTATC
>JAFXEJ010000092.1 GCA_017513795.1 Ruminococcus sp. | reverse complement strand
CTGTTGCAGCTGTACTCCTCGTGGAGATCGTCCAGGAAGGCCACGAAGTCCTCCGCGTACTTGCTGGGACTCTTCTGTGTCCCGGACTCTCTGCCGCTGTGATAGTACTCCGCCAGGCCCTCCAGCCGGTGCTTGGTCATGTTGAGACCGGCCGCTTGGTAGGTGGTGGCGTTCTGCTGGCCATAGTCGACGCCCACGCCGATCAGCGGGAAGGCCTCCTCCTTCGTCCTGGTGACGTTCATGCCGCCGAACATGTAGTAGATCAGCTCGTCCACGCCGATCGAGAGGCCCAGCCAGAGCCAACGCCACTGGCGCTCGTCGATCTGCCTGAGGATCTCGGCCGACTCCAGGAGCTTCCGGTTTTGCCACTGGCTTCGGAGTTTCCGGTTTTGCCACTGGCTTGGGAGCTTCCGGTTTTACTTCCGGCTTCGGAGCTTCCGGCTTCACTTCCGACTTCGGAGCTTCCGGTTTTGCCTCCGGCTGTTCCGCCGCTTTGACCTTCACCGCACGGACAGGACTTACAACGACTCTTTTAGATCCCTGAACCTTGCTTTTTCCTGAAAGTCTGATTGATTTTTCTACGATAAAAGGTTCACCGCATCCAGGACAGATCCACGCATCTTTTTCGCTGTCTACCTGAACAGGTTCGCCGCAGTAATAACATTTTGAATTGACTATGCCCATAAAAACCTCCTGGTATTTACATTCTGGTATGATCCATACCAATTACATTATACCTTTTTCAGCTTCGGTAGTCAATAGAAATGAATAAATATTAATAATTCAGAAAGTTTTTTGTTGTTTTGTACAAAAAAGCGGCTGGCAATTTAACACAACCGCTCTTTTGTTTATTTAATTAAGCAAATTTGACCGCTGATTATTTAAGATTAATGTACTGAGTAATATCATCTCTCATGCGGATAACTTCACGGCGTGCTGCCTTAGCAAAATCACGCTCGTCGCAGCCTTCCTTCTTGTATGCGCACATTACAGCACGGCTTGAATTTACGATAGCACCAAGACCGTTCTCGTCGAAACCGCCCTTGAGACCTTCAGCTCCGCCGCCCTGTGCACCATAACCGGGAACAAGGAACATTGTATGCGGCAGACGCTTTCTCAGCTCAGTAAGCTGCTCCGGATATGTTGCTCCTACAACAGCTCCTACTGCGGAATATCCGTATTTACCGATAGTATCTGCGCCCCATTTTTCGCACATATCGCCCATTTTTGCGTAAACAGGAGTTCCATCCTCAAGGCGGAGATCCTGAAGCTCGCCGCTTGACGGATTTGAAGTCTTTACAAGAACGTAGATTCCCTTATCACGCTCACGGCAGTATTTAAGAAGCGGATCAATACCGTCAGTGCCAAGATATCCGTTTACAGTGAGAGCATCTGCACCGAAAGGCTCAACCTCAGTATCGCAGATATTTACAGTTCCGATGTGAGCGCTTGCGTAAGCCTCCATTGTTGCGCCGATATCATTTCTCTTACCGTCTGTGATAACGAACATTCCGTTGAGTTTTGCGTATCTGATTGTCTTTTCGAGAGTTCTGATTCCATAGTGACCAAACATCTCGTAGTATGCAGCCTGCGGCTTTATAGCAGGAACAATATCGTGTATTTCGTCGATAATTGCCTGATTGAAGTCGAAAATAGCCTTTGAAACAGCCTTCATAGTCCAGCCGTCGCTATCCTGATAACGTCTCATGATGAATTCCGGAACGTATTCAGGTCTGGGGTCAAGACCTACAACAGTAGGATTTTTCATTTCAATGATTTTCTCAATAAGTCGGTCAAATGACATAGCTTTACCTTACCTTTCGTCGTATCTTATAGTTCCTTTTGATATAGTCACAAGAGGCTTGCCTGTGAGGGACATCCCCTTGAAAACCGTATTGTGTGATTTGGAGTGAAGTTTTTCCGGATCAACAATCCATTTTCTGTTGATATCTGCGATCAGCAGATCAGCAGTTTTTCCCTCCTCGATTGCTGGAATTTCCAGTCCGAGTATCTTTCTCGGATTTACGCACATAAGCTCTGCAATCTTGTTCAGGCTTATCTCGCCGGTATGGAAAAGAGCTGTAAGTGCAGCGGCAAAGGAAGTTTCCAGACCTACAACTCCGTTAGGAGCTTTTTCAAAATCTGCTTTTTCGGCAGCAGCATGAGGAGCATGATCGGTGATTATGCAGTCAATTGTGCCGTCCTTTATGCCTTCGATAATCGCTCTTACATCTGCGTCTGTTCTCAGCGGAGGATTCATTCTGTAGTCGGCATCACGCTTTTCAAGAAGCTTATCAGTCAGCATGAAATAATGCGGTGCCGTTTCACAGGTAACTTTAACTCCCTTTGATTTGGCAAATCTGATAATATCTGTGCTGCCCTCGGTAGAAACGTGGCAGATATGTATCCTTGCGTCTGCGGATGAAGCAAGAATTATCTCACGGGCAGTGATATAATCTTCAGACGCCCTGTCCATCCCCTTTACACCGAGCTTTTCTGAAATTTCGCCCTTGTTCATGATACCGCCGTCAATAATGCTGAGATCCTCACAGTGAGAAGCAACAAGAAGTCCGTTTTCATTGGACATTTCAAGAGCCTTACGCATCATTTCCGCATTTTCAACAGGTCTGCCATCGTCAGAAATGCAGATACATCCCGCCGATTTCATAGCCTCATAATCGTTAAGACCGTTTCCCTTCATTCCGCCGGTAATGCATCCGACAGGGTAAACATCCACTCCGGTTCCTTCCGCTTTTTCGATGATATAGCGGATAGTTTCCGGATTATCACACGGCGGATCTGTATTAGGCATTGCAAGAACACCCGTAACTCCTCCGGCAAGAGCAGCTGCACAGCCGGTGAGGATATCCTCCTTATGTGTAAATCCGGGATCACGGAAATGAACGTGCATATCAAAGAGCGACGGCATCAGCACGAGGTCTGTTCCGTCAATGACTGTATCAGCGTCGGCGGTGAGAGAATTACCAACTGAAGCAATTTTCCCGTCACTGATGAGAACATCTGTAACAAGATCCTTTTCAGCGTCAACAGCACGGATATTTTTTATAAGAATACTTCCTGACATAAATTCATCTCCCAACAAAAAATAAAAGCCCGTCCGAATCCTTTCAGACGAGCATACTAAGCCAGTTCAGCTCTGTTCCGGCGAAAACCGGCGCAGAGAAAGTATACATACACGCCTTGGCGGCTATCCAGCCGTAAGGACATATATATTATATCATATTTCAATCTGTTTGTCCAGTATTTTTTATTTTTTTACAAATTTAACCAATGCCAGTGATTCACTTTGATTTTTTCTTGCGGATATTGCTTTTCACCTTGAGAACAGCAAGCGCAATTGCGGCATTTCCGACGCTTTTCGCTATTGCCCTGACGTCGTGCTTAGTAGAATTTTTAGGAGCCTCAACTGCCTTGTCAAGACTTCCTGTGCCGGCTGTTTTCATAGAACCAACGCCGAAAGAAAATTTCTCAGTATTCTTTTCAAATTCCATAATCAGTCCTCCGAAACTGGTCTTGCGATAAGAAATTTGATTTTCTTTCCCTCATCGCTGAACATTTTTTCATGCTCTGTAACAAAATTTTCGTAGGGGCTTTCGCTGTGCAGATCAAAAGTCTTGTAGACTATCTCAAATCCGGCTTCTGCAAAATATTCAAATGATTCCTCGAAAAGCTCGTCATCATCGGTCTTGAACCATATCTCGCCGCGCAGGAATTTCTTATAGTTGAGAAGCTGTCTTGTATGCGTAAGACGGCGTTTTTTGTGTTTCTTTTTCGGCCACGGATTGCAGAAATTGATATAGATTCTATCTGCACGGTCGTTTTCGTTCCACGCAAGGTCAATGCGCTCGATATTCTGAATAGCGATCTTCACATTGTCCATAGGCTGATTTTTTTCGTCGTAAGCCTGTTCAAGCTTTCTTTTCGCAAGCACAAGCATTTCGTTTTTTATGTCCATGGCGATGAAATTTATCTCCGGATGCGCCGGTGCCGCCTGTGAAATAAATCCGCCCTTTCCGCAGCCAAGCTCCACATAAAGAGGCTTGTCCGGCTCATCGAAAAGCTCATTCCAGCGTCCCATCTGCTGCTGCGGTTCATGTATATAAAACGGGCATGCTTCAAGTTCCGGCTTTGCCCATGGTTTATGTCTGATTCGCATAATGATTCTCCTTAAATCTATAATTTTTTCTTATTATACCATGTTTTTCCGGAAATAGCAACAGATTTTTTTGTATGTGTAAAATTTTCGTGGGCAAACATATTTTTTGTTTTATTTCTTATGTAGGGGCGGATGCTTACATCCGCCCGTTATGAATGTAATATGTCTGCGGTGCGATGTGGACATCGCACCCTACATTGCCTATATATATTTTTACACATACATTTTTTTAATCTGCTTGATTTGTATTCCCAAATACGATATAATTAACATATAAATGTATAAGGGAGGATGATTTTTATGAACAAAAAATGGAAAAAAGCTGCCGCCGAAATGACACGTCTTACGGAGCATTACCTCTCTGTCCGAAAATCCGAGAGAATTTCCGTTCACAAAACACTTGTGCGCCGTGCGCTGGCTTTGTTATGCGGAATTATTCCCGAAGCAGCTGAATTTTATCTTCCTCTGACTGATACTATTATTGCCAATGTATGCCGTCCCGACAGCACCGGAGATTACGAAAAAGGTACGGGCAGACACTACTACTGCGTGACAAATTCTCACGGAATGAGAAAATTTCCGTCAGAAGGATATTACAAAAACGGTATCCGGAAATTCGCAAAAAGCGCACGTTCAATGTTCGAGGAGGACTACACAATGGCGCTGACCATGTACAAAGCCGGATTTATCGGTAAATCTGCCGGATATTTTGCCCGTGCTGTCCACATGATATCAGACATAAGCTGTCTCCCTCACGTCACCGGAATGACATATTATTCCAGCAAAAAGGATATCCACAAATCCTATGAATCTCTTGCAAGAGCCATGTATCCTGATGCTCTGCCGGAACGCCGTATATCTATGGAAACTCTCCGTTTATTCGATTCGGAAAAAAGCTTCGAAGACGCTGTAAACGCTATTGCAGAAGCTCAGGCAGACGAACCGAAAGAGCTTCTGACTGATCCTGTGAAATCAATAACCAACAGACTTTACAAAGCAGAAGAAGTCGTTGCTGCCCTGATGTACCGCTTTATGAAGGATGTTTCCGGAAACTCCGCCGTAAACGGCTGTATCTGCGATAAATCGTGCATTTCACGTCACGATATATGCATAAATATCACAGAGGACGGACTTAGTCTTGAACAGAACGGCTCTGCTTTTTCTGTTCCGATAGACAAGAAAAATAACGGAAATCTGTTCAGAGCCGCACACAGATCTGACGGAGCATATACATTTTCTCCCGTTTCCGACAGCAAGGGAAGATCGGTTATCCTCAGAAGCCGGAAGCTCCGCCCGTTCAACCCTAACAGGAAAAATCAGCTGTACAGAATAGACGCACCGGAACAAAAATAAAAGATTGTATGAGAAGATTTGTAAAAAAAGATAGTATGTAAGGTTGGAGAAAAAACTATATTAGCAATTAATTGTGGGATTCCAAAGGGTTTATAACCCTTTGGCAGAGTCCAGAGGCGGTGCCTCTGGCAGGGTGTGGGGTGCGGGTGTCCAGTGGACACCTCTGCGAAGCAG
>JAFXEJ010000091.1 GCA_017513795.1 Ruminococcus sp. | reverse complement strand
TCAGCAACATCTTTCATGTAGTTGTAAGCTTCGTCTACTAATTTAACTGTTTTTTGCAAGTCAATAATGTAGATTCCGTTTCTTTCTGTAAAGATGTACGGAGCCATTTTAGGGTTCCATCTTCTTGTCTGGTGACCGAAATGTACGCCAGCTTCAAGAAGCTGCTTCATTGATACTACTCCCATGGTGTAGTCCTCCTTAAATTGGTTAATATTAATCCTCCGCAGTGCTTGATCTGCAAACGACATCATTGATGCACCGGTCTGCAAAAGCTTCTGCGTGCGAATTGCCTTAATATTATATCATATTCTACATAATTTTTCAAGTACCTGGCGCTTGTCTGTTTTAACAAACTTCACTTTTTATTTGCTTCATCTTTTGAAGAATCTGACAATTCCTGTCGCATTGAGAGCTTTACAAGTATAACATCAGCTCCTACCACCCTTATATCGTGGCACGGAATCAGTAAATCTTCCTCTCTGCCAAGAAGACCGAACAGCCGCTGTCTGCCGTAAATCATCAGCGACTTTATCTCCGAAGTTCTCAGATCCAACTGTGCATCATCTATGTACCCTAATTTTTCGCCATTTGTTATATCTATAACTTCTTTTCGTCTGAGATCGTCAAGACTGCATATCATAAAAAACACCTCCGCACACTAATTGTATGCGGAGGGACATTCCTGTAATTATTCATCCTCGGAATTATTCTGTTCTGCTGAGTCCTCATCGCTGTCGTCGTCACTGCTTTTTTTCGTCAGAACAGCCATTGCAATTGCAGCTGCCATCGCAAGAACTGCGATAAGAACGACTGTCTTGACAGGGAAAGTATCGCCTGTTGCTGGAACACTTCCGACTGCTGCCATTAATTCGTAAATCATTTTTGTTTCCTCCATTATATTCCGGAATAAATAAATCTGTTTCAGTAATTATCAGTATTTCAGTATTTCTTTTCCGACTGTGTCAATTTTCCAGTCTTCGCCGTCTACTCTGTATGCAACAGCTTCTTCCTTAGTTCCTTCATACTTGAAGGTTACCATTTTTGCTTCCTTGATATCAACGGAAATATCAACGTCAAGGTTTTCTAAATCACTGACCTCAACAAGCTGTGATGCAGGTTCGAGTATCTCCTCAGCAACAGATTCATCAATATTGCCGCTTGCAATATCATCATATGTCAGATCATTTTCCTCCATGATGATGAACAGATTTGAATATACAGAATACATCTTTTCGAGTCCTTCAACTATATCTTCATCGCACTCTTTTGCTGCGATTGCTTCTACATCTGAGATAGAATCCAGTCCAAGGCTTGAAATGCTTCCCATTGATTCTGTCATCACATCAAGAGAATCTGTATTCTCAATTGCATCCATTGTCAAATCAGGAAGTGTACATCTTAAAAGCTTTGAAATATCTTCGTCCTTAGCTGCGTCTATCATATCCATGAATACGTCAGCATAGATATCTAACTCCTCAGACTTGTCATCTTTATCAGAAGATGACTTTTTATTTGTTTTTTCATCATCGCTGTCCTTTTTATCGCCGCAGGCTGTAAAAGCACAGAAGCATGTAGTTGCTGCCATAAGAAAAGCAAGTATCTTTTTCATTTTACATTCTCCTAAATTAATATTCGAACACTGCAAGACCGATCGTATCAAGCTTCCAGTCTTCACCGTTCACTTTATACATAACGAATTCCGACTGATCGCCGTTTATTGAAAATGTTACAACCCTGATATCCTCGAAAGTGATAGTCAGCGGAGTATCAATATCCTCTCCGGAAGATAACTTTTCATACTTATCAAAAGCATCCGTAAGAAGATTCATGCTTTTTTCATCGACTTTTCCATCAAGATAATCCGCATAGCTTATTCCGCTGTTTTCCATAGTTCTGTAAATGTCATAATACGCAGAATAGAGCTTTTCCATTTTGCTTCGAAATTCAGATACGCATTCTCTTTCTGAAATATATTCGATCATTCCGGCGTTAATCTCAGGTACATCGCTCATAGACTGTTCAACAGCAGAGGCTAATGCTTCGCTTAACGCATCAACACCGCCGATATTTTCCATCGACTTAATCACATCATCAGGAAGCGAGACTTCAAGCATCTGCTTCTGATCGCCGCTGATAAAGAATGTTCTGAAAGGCTCTGCAAATTCATCACCAGAAAATCCCTGAACAGATACGGTGCTTTCTGACAATGCAGAATTATCCGCATTGTCAGAAGCCGAAGTTTTATCAGTATTGCTGCTTTCCTTGCTGCCACAAGCCGTAAAAACGCCGAAACAGCATATTGCCGCTGTAAAAAATGCAAGCATTTTTTTCACAATTTTTTCTCCTTTATGCCGAATCAGAATCCGAACATTGCAAGACCGATTGTATCAATCTTCCAGTCGTCACCCTCAACTCTGTACATAACAAACTTCTGATCTACACCTTCAGCAGTAAGAGTAACATACTTTGCTTCCTCGAAAGGAACAACGATTTCTACATCTAAATTCTCAATATCATCAAGCTGAGCAAGCTGCATAGCAGGCTCAAGGATAAGCAATGTCTTTGCTTCATCAATATTGCCGGCTTCCATATCATCATAAGAAATGTCATTCTCAGCCATTACGATAAAGAGATTTGAGTATACAGAATAAAGTTTTTCAAGCTTTTCAACAGTTGCTGCATCACAGTCTGTTACGCTGCTGATATCAATTTTGCTGAGATCAGCACTGCTGAGTTCGCCGTATGAGCCGTCGATTTCTTCAACCATGAAGTCATAAGCATTTGTTTCGATAAGTGCGTCAATAAGAATCTGCGGGAATGTGAGATTCATAAGGCCGGCTGTATCCTTGTCAGCTGCCTTCTCATAGAACTCGGTGAAAACTTCAAGATATTCTTCATCAGAAGCACTTCCGGAACCGCTGTTCTTATCGTCTTCCTTGTCCTTATCCTCGTCTTCATCTTCGTCAACTGTAGTTTCTTCTTCCTCGTCTTCATCGACTGTAGTTTCTTCTTCGTCCTCATCGACTGTAGTTTCTTCTTCGTCGTCCTTGTCCTTGTCGTCCTTTTTCTTGTCTTCGTCTTCCTTGTCCTTATCCTTGTCTTCGTCTTCCTTGTCTTCCTTATCCTTGTCGTCTTCTTCGTCGTCCTTATCGTCCTTATCGTCATCCTTTTCAGAAGATGTGCTCTTGTTGGACTTATCATCGTCGCTGTCATTGTTATCGCCGCAAGCTGTAAATGTACAGAAGCAAGTTGTTACCGCCATAAGAAATGCAAGAATCTTTTTCATATTATTTCCTCCAATAAATTATCATCCGGAATATTATAAATTTTTATTTATTCCGATTTAAATATTATAACACCACATTTCCACAATGTCAACAAAAGCAAATAAAAATCGTGTTTCAATACAAAAAAAGCCGGATATAACTGCGTATATCCGGCATTAATTCAATTTTTATCAGAAACGGAAATCTCTCTTTCCATTTTTTATGTCTTTAAGATTCTGAATTGCTCTTTCAAGAACCTTGGGATTTGTGACCTTGTTAATCTCACGGGCAATGAGAGCCTCGCCGGCTTCCTTTGTCTCGGGAGAAGCGTAATCCTCAAGGAATTCCTGAAGCGTCATGAGCGCATTCGGATGACAGCAGTTCTGAATCTGTCCCACCTTACAGAGTGACATGAAACGGTCTCCAGTTCTTCCCTCACGGTAGCATGCTGTACAGAATGACGGAATATGTCCTGTATCAATGAGCCACTTTACAACCTCATCAAGTGAGCGCTGGTCAGAAACATCAAACTGCTCTGTATCATGAGGACGCTCATCAGCTGAATATCCTGCATAACCTCCTACTGATGTTCTTGAGCCGCCTGAAATCTGAGAAACACCGAGTCCGAGAACTCTGTCACGGCACTCCTCGTTCTCACGGGTGGAAATAATCATTCCTGTATAAGGAACGGCAATTCTGATACAAGCAATGATCTTTGCAAAAATATCATCGTCAATACTGTTGTCAAATACACCAGGATCAATATCAGCTGCTCTCTTGATACGGGGAACACTGATAGTATGCGGACCTACACCGTGAACAGCCTCAAGATGCTCAGCATGCATGAGAAGTCCGGCAAACTCGTACTTATACTTATCAAGACCAAAAAGTACACCAAGACCAACATCGTCGATGCCGCCTTCCATCGCTCTGTCCATAGCTTCTGTGTGATAAGCGTAATTGTGCTTTGGTCCAGCCGGATGAAGCTTTTCGTAGCTCTCCTTGTGGTAAGTCTCCTGGAAAAGGATGTATGTTCCGATTCCGGCTTCGTGAAGCTTTCTGTAGTTTTCAACAGTTGTTGCGGCAATGTTGACATTTACACGTCTGATCTCGCCGTTCTTGTGCTTGATAGAATAAATAGTCTTTATGCATTCAAGGATATATTCAATAGGATTATTTACCGGATCCTCACCGGATTCAATTGCAAGACGCTTGTGTCCCATGTCCTGAAGTGCAATTACTTCGTTGCGGACTTCTTCCTGAGTAAGCTTTTTTCTCGGAATTTCCTTGTTCTGGATATGATAAGGACAGTACACACACTGATTTACGCAGTAATTTGAGAGATAAAGCGGAGCAAACATTACAATTCTGTTACCGTAGAAGGCTTCCTTGATCTCGCGCGCAAGAGAATACATCTTTTCATTCAGTTCAGGTATATCACACGCAAGAAGGACGCTCGCCTCACGGTGCGAAAGTCCGGCGCATTCAACGCCCTTTCCTGTCTTTTTAGGAGCTGCCTTATCAAGAATTTCCTCGATAAGTTCACGATTACTCTTGTTTGCTTCAGCATATGCAAGTGTTTCAAGAATTTCTTCGTTATTAATAAATTCCTCTGCCTTCAATGACTTAACATCATACATAATTCATACCTCATTTCTTTGATATTGCGGCTTTTACAGATACGCCGCCTATTTGTCCGAGCCTTCCTGTAAGACTGCTTATCACATCCGGTTTTGCGTCAATTGCAACCGAAATGAGCGAAATTCCTCTGTCTTTATAAGGAATTCCCATTCTGCCGATTATTATACTGCTGTATTCATGAAGAACCTTATTCACATCGGAAGAAGCCTCTATTTCGTCGATTACAACAGCCACCACAGCAATTCTTTTTTCTTCCATTGTACCTCCAATAAAAAATCCGCCAATTCGGGCGGACAGAGTACACTTATAGACTGAAATGTTCTGTGATCCGATAACAGAATACAATCCTGCTGCCCGAAAACAAATAAATACTATCATCCAGCAGCAGAATAAATCCTCCTGTCAGATTGATATAATTATAACATATAAAGCGACATTTGTCAACAAAAAAAGTGCCTTCGGAAATATTCGAAGGCACTTTAATTCGTAAATTATTCCTTTACACCACCGAGAGCAACGCCGCCAACGATCCACTTTGAAAGGAGAACGTAAGCAATTACGATCGGAACGATTGAAAGTGCAATACAAGTGTAAACAATACCGAAGTCAGTAAACTTATCAGATGACTGAACAGCCTGTACCATCATCGGGAGTGTCTGCTTGTACTTATCACCGTCAATAAGAATCATTGAAGGTGTATAGAAGTTATTCCAGTTAGCAACGAAAGCGAAAATTGCCTGAACAGCAATAGCCGGCTTCATCATAGGAATAGCAATTGTAAGGAATGTTCTGAACTCGCCTGAGCCGTCGATACGGGCAGCTTCAACGATGTCCAGCGGGAATGATGATTTCAGATACGACCTCATGAAGAAAATTACCGCCGGTGCCGCAATAGCAGGGAGGATAAGAGGAACGTATGTATTATGTAACTTGAGGCTGATCATGAATTCTACGAAACCAGCAGAAGTTACCTGTGTAGGAACCATCATGATGAGAAGAATAAATGTATATGAGATATCTTTGAGTTTGAAGTCATATACATGGATACCATAAGAAGTAAGCGCTGAGAAGAATACAGTAAGAACTGTAGCACTACATGTGATGATAGCACTGTTTCTGTAACCAATCAGAGGCTTGAATGCGTTCTTGGCATAGTCAAGTGTACGCATATTCTTAAAGTTAGTAGCGAAGTAATCGCTGGGGATCAGTGTAAAACCACTGGAAATTTCATTATTACTTCTTGTTGCGTTGATAAGAAGTACATAAATAGGAAGCAGACAGATAATAGTAAGGATAACGAACCAAATAAAAAGTACTGTTGACTTGATTCTCATCTTGAGCATATAGTTATCTTTACCCTGTCCGTAAACAGACTTCATATCACTCATATGCCAAGACCTCCAAACTGCTTATTTTTAATCTTTGCCTGCTGTGCAAGCTTCTTACGCTGCTTCTTCTTAGCAATCGCATCCTTATCTCTGTTGAGATAGAATGTAACTGAACCAAGACACAGAGTAACAATAAAGAGACATACAGATGCAGCACCAGAATAACCATAGCTTGCATCAACAGTTCCGAATGTATGGAACTTCTCGTAAATATAAACAGCAACTGTACGAACGTGCTCACTCGGATCGCTTCCTGCCTTACGGAAGAGGAAGGGAATATCAAACATCTGGAGACCACCGATCATAGATGTTACGAGTGTGTATACCATGATAGGGCTGAGAAGCGGGAGAGTAATCTTTCTGAATACCTGTCCGCTGCTTGCACCATCGATACTTGCTGCTTCAAACAGTGAGGGGTTGATACCCATGATACCTGACATAAGCATGATCATAGTGTTACCGAACCACATCCATGTCTGAATGAACATAATAACGAATCTCGGTTCCCATTTACCATTGATAAATCTGATAAAGTCATCGGAGTTTGTTGATTCAATATCTTCAACAATGCCGACGCTATGTAAAATCTGGTTAAATGCACCGTACTTAGACTCAGAGCACAGTGAAAGGAAGAGTACAGCTACTGATGCAGCTGTGATGATGTTTGGCATATACATGACTATCTTAAAGAATCCTTTTCCAGGAATTTTAAGCATTGCATCTGTAAACCAAACAGCAAGTGAAAGTGAAAGTATGATCTGAGGAATAAAGTTACCGAACCAAAGAATAAGAGTATTCTTGAAGGACTGGGTGAAAAGTTCATGCTGCTGAGCAGTATTTACCTTAGCCTGTTCAGCCTGTCTGGCTGCCTTCTTTTCCTCAGCCGGAAGATCCCTGATTGAGGGATCCTTACCCTTGATGATATCATAGTTTACATCAGTTTCGAAAAGAATAGCCTTATAGTTATCGAAACCAACATAATCCTTAACTGTTGTATCGTTACCGTGGAAACTAAGTACGAAAGTATTAATCAAAGGGTAAAATTGAAAAAAGAAATAAACAAGAAAAAACGGAAGAATAAATATATAGCCATATTTAGCATAGCTTATAGATTTGATTCTTCTCTGGGCTGCTGATGCCATAGCCACACACCCTCTCGTGAAATAGTTTAAAATTACGAATAGCTGCCTGCAGAATCAATCCGCAGGCAACTATCCTTAAATTAGTCAATTACTGAATCAACTGTTATATCAATTAAGCGAGCTCAGGGATTGCAGCAAATACGTCATCGTATACCTTGTTCTCTACATCTTCCCAAGAACCGCCCTCTGTGCAGTATACGTTTGTAACTGCATCAAGGAACTTAGCCTTGATTGTAGAATCGTAAGGTGTGATAAGATCCTTAAGATCAATACCAAGAACGCTGTCGTTAAGAACTGAGAAGTAGTTCTGTCCGCCAAGGTTGTCTGTTACAAACTTGTTGGGGTTCTCATTGTTGTCGATGATTTCCTTCATAGCGCTCATGTTGTTTACATACTCAGGCTTACTGATAGCATATTTCTTCATAGCAGCCTGATCTACAGCAGAGTTGAGGATGAAGCTCTGAGCTTCTGTAGCGTTGTCTGTAGCAGGATTTACAACGATCCATGTACCGCCCCAGAAGTAGCTGTCAGGACCCTGGCAGAGTGCCCACTTGCCGTAAGACTCAGAAGAAGCCTGGCCGAAGAATGCCTGCTCACCGAAGCCCCATGTAGATACGAAGTAACCCATGCAAGAACCGTCCTTACCAGCAGGGATCCAAGCATCAGACCACTGGCTGTTGTGTGTTACACCGCCGTTGTCCCAGAGTGTCTTAGCGTAATCAGCGAATACCTTGCAGGAATCGTCGATTTCGAGGAGGCCATCCTTAACCCAAGGAGTTGTTCTGTTAGCAGCAAATACCTGCCACATACCACCGAGTGAGTCAGCGAATGCAACCTTACCGCCTGAAGCTTCAGCAACTTCTGTAGCAGCAGCAACGAAGTTGTCCCAGCCTTCAATCTTAGCCTGCATCTCTTCAGGTGTCTTAACGCCGAGGTACTGCTCTGCGAGGTCTGCTCTGTAAGCGAATCCGCCTGCAGCTGCCTGCCATGAAGCACCTACCATCTTACCAGCGTTCTTACCAGCTGTAGCTCTACCGATTTCCTGTGTGTAAGCGAACTGATCGCTGAAGTTAGCATCTGTGAATCCGAGATCCTCAAGAGCAGCTGTCTTTGTATCGTCGTTGATATATCTGAGAGCCCAGTCAGCTTCACAGAAGAATACGTCGAGGTCATCACCAGACTTGAAGAGGTTGTCATACTTTTCAGGAGCGTCGCCGCCGCCGCAGTCCATGTTGATGAAGTTAACCTTGCTCTTGTCAAAGCCAGAAGCAGCTGTCCAAGCATCGATAAGTGCAGGAACGTCATCAGGGTTCCAAGCAACAACTGTGAACTTGTCGCCGCCTGTCTTAAGCTTTACTTCGCCAACTTCTGTAGAGTTAGCTGCGCCTGATGCTGCAGGAGCATCTGTAGGATCCTCAGGTGCATCTGTAGGAGCATCTGTAGCTGCATCTGTAGCTGCATCTGTAGCAGCATCTGTAGCAGCGTCTGTTGCCTTTGTGTCGTCAGCCTTTGATTCTGAGCTGGAGTCGTCCTTGCCGCATCCAACGAATGCTGTAGAAGCCATTGCAAGTGTAGCTACTAAAGCTAATGTTTTCTTAAGTGTGTTCATTAGAAATTTCCTCCTTAAATATGTATATTATACTCATTTTCAAGTATAATATGTTTGGATAATTTTTCCGCACCGGAGTTTTTCAGATTACGCTAGTCCGGAAAATGTTCTCTCCGTTTTCTGAACCTTACTTTACCGCTGCATTACAATAGACGTTAAGTCAGTGTAATTTGAAGCAATCATGGAAAGTATCGCATCAATAAGATTACCCTTATTTTCGGCGACCCTCTGCTCATTTTCCGTCAAGGTGCGGTTATAAACCAGGACATATTATGAGCATAAAGGCATAACTGCTTTTTGTAATATCAAATATACCCTATTTTTCATTCAAAGTCAATGCTTTGTATCGTTCTTTAATATTTTTTGTGCGTACTGTACATTTTCAACAGTCTTTTTTCAGTGATATTAACATAATAAATAACTACTATTTTTATAAATTACAAATTGGTAACACCACTTTTCAGCAAATATACAAAAGCAGACGCCGTATTTTATTGCTATCGCACATATCATGAAAGATTTCGCAGATAATTATGGTACTTTTGTTCAATTTTATTAAGCAATTCTAAAATTGCTCATACATCAGATGTTTTACCGGATGAAATCTGTGTATACAGTATGAGAATCTGCGTTGCATCAGAGCCCGTAATTCTTCCGTCACCGTCATAATCGGCTGCTTCAAGGGATTTTCCGGTGAGAATCCCCGCACTTCCGGACGATATCTGAGTATAATGCCTGAGAACAAGAGTTGCATCTGAACCGGAAATTATTCCGTTACCGTCAACATCGCCCAAAAGAACATCCTCTGCGACGGGCTCAAAATAGACGCTCTTTGAAGCAAATGCGGTGTCCGTTGCAGAATATCTCACAGCAATTTTTGTTCCGGCTTCGTAATCTGCTGAAAAATCCCACTCAGCATAAATAAAATTTAAAATAGTATCGCTGTCGGGAGCATTCATTCTTTCCCTCATCCGCATCTCATATTCCATTGCGTCGGAGTATCCCCATTTATCAGCGTATTCTTCGATCGTCATAGAAGATCCGATCCATGGAAATGCAATTTCAAAACTGTAATCATCAATTCTGCACACATCTCCGTCTATTGTGTATTCCGGTATTTTTGCTGGAGCTTCCGGTGCTTCTGGTATCTTGAAAACTACCGGCTCACTCTCAAATTTACCGTTTCCAGCCGCTATTTTCAGTGTAACTGTCTCTCCGGGAATTACAGAAAACGCCTTATTCATTACCATACCGGAATTTATCCATGTACCGTCAAGCAGACGGCCGGCAGCATTTATAAAATCCGCATCAGAAGGTTCAGTTTTTACCGAATATTCGAGCAATTCTGCCGTTTCATTAGGAATGAATCCAAGTGTTTCAAAGTAATAGTTCAGTTCAAGATCGGGAAGCTTGTTTCTTTCGGGAATCACATATTCTATGCTATTTTCTCCCATTGAAACGTAAACTGTCTCTCCGGCACGATCACCTATATATGAATTATTCGGAAATTTCGTGCCGTCATCTGAGTAAACAAGATCAGCACCGGTATACCTGATAGTTTCCTTTTCAAGGTCAATTTCAACGGGATACTTCTTTATAATAAGGTGCACCTCATTGTCAAGAGCATTTTCCTTTGACAGGTTGAATATGATCTCTGTTTCTCCGAATCCGGTTTCTATATTTTCAGTAAGCTCATAGCTGTCAATCGGTTCGCCATTCATGAGGATCTCAGCATCTGTGACAGGATAAAGCCGCAGAGCCTTATCAGTTCCGTTAAGCTTGATGACATATTCGCTTTTACCTATTCTTTCAGCCTTTTTCGTATCAGTCATGCGGTCTGCTTCCGTAATATAGGAAAGCTCAAAGAACTGTGCCGCCGCCGGTTCATATGTACGCTCTGTGAAGTTCATTCCGTCTGTTGTTGCACATATCACTGTTTTTTCTGTAATCGCAATCGGCTCTGTGTAGGCAGTAAATTCTCCTCCGTTTATAGCTGCAAGAATTTCCTTACCGCCGGATATACTGAGCGAAACCCTCTCATCCGGTGAAACTTCGCCGGATATATGCGAGAATTTCACGTCCGATGTACTGCTTCCGAAAGCTTTCATGGATATGTTTCCGGAAATTATTTTCAGCTCGCTTGTTTCAAAGATACCTTTATATACATCAAGAAGTTTCTGTGCTTCATCAAGAAGCGCTGTATCTGTTTCAAGAAGTCCGTCAAAAAGCTCGGCTTCAAGAGCTTCAAGCAGCATTGCCTTTTCTTCATCGTTGTATGTGTATATCTCACAGCCGGCATCTCCCCAGTGAATACCGTCCGGACTGTAAAGACTTTCGTTCTTTCCTGTATGAGCTTCAATTCTTTCCTTTGAAGTAAAGGTTCCTAAATCCACAATACTTCCGTCATCTTTATTTTCCGCATAAAGACTTGTTTCAACCGGAATTACAAACGGAGTATCAGGGCAGAAAAGCTTTACCACAACGCTGAAATTTCCAGCTCCGACGTAAACACTTTCATCAAACTCAATAGTATGATATCCATTATATGTATTCACACCAGCAGCAACTGTCTTTCCTGTGCCGGATGTAGGATCGGAAGCATCCTTCAGACCGCTGTATACTGTAACTTCGTACTCGGTCCCGGGAGAACTGAAATACGTTGATATTGCCTGTATCTCCTCTCCGGCGTCAGAACTGAACACATTCGCCATGTATGACGGCAGAGTTTCAGACGCATCCATATGAGCTGACATTGTATTCGTATACACAAATGTATCATGCTGGTGGATATTCTCATAGTTATTCTTGTCGCCTAAATCAAATACACCGAAATCCACCAGTGATTCGTCATAGTAGGATATCCAGAAATATCCTTCCTCGCCGAAATGAGCTCCCCAGCTGTTCTTTACAAGCCAGCCTCCGTCGCCCTCTGGTAAGTTTCTGAATTTATACGCCGGAATACTGTCATCCCAGCCGCATATAGTTACTGCATGATCGGCAAAACGAGGCGGACGCTGTGAATTCGATGTATAATAGCTATAGCTGTAGTTTGCAGACTGGTCGCTGTGGAACGATACATCAACTCCCCGACCGCTGTATACAAATCCCTTTATAATATTGTTGACTTCATCAAAATTCGATTTATCATAGTTATAATCGAAGATATACGCATTTTCAAGGTGATAATCGCTGTCCGCTTTAAGCTCCTCAAGCTTTTCCGGATCACTCAGAACCGTTTTATCACCATAAGGCATTTTCTCCTCATACACAGGACCTATCCACTGTGCCCAGAGATTTGAAACAGCATAAACATTTCCGCCGGCATTGAGTATATCGTCGATTTTGTCAGATTTCGGATCTATCTGATCGTCGCCGTAATAGGAAAAATACGCCGTATGCATCTCAGAAAGATTAACAGACGGATCACTCTCCAGAATTCCGCTTTCTGCGCTTGCCGCTGATGAATGCGCCCAGCATGTTCCGTATGCCCCCTGATTTTTCACGCTTGTCATGCCGGATGCTTCACGAAGATCAAATGCTGACGGCATGACAGATCTTGTGCTGTATACCGATACCCCCGCAGAATTCCCCCGTGGAGCCATTGGTTCAAGAGTTCTTCCATGACCGCCAAGAACGTATGTGAAATCCGGTAGCGCCATAGAAAATGACGGTATATCCGTATTTTCTTCCGTTATCACATTGTCTGATGTTTTATCAACGGTGCCTGAAGCCGCTGTAAAACAGAATGAAGCCGATACGGACAGCGCCGAAACAGCCGATATCATTCTTTTTAATACCAAGTTCATATTATTCCTCCCGTACATTGATATATGCTTAATTATATCATATCATCTGCTATTTGTAAACAAAAATTCTGTGAACTTGTCACAGGAATTCACTGTAAAGAATATAATATAATAAAGGCAATCCGTACAAAGCCGTCAGGCGCGCTCTGTACGGTATTGCCTAAAGAATCTGAACGGAGGAACAGCCTATGAGAAAAAGAAAACATAGAATAAAGCAGCTCCGCACTGTCGTCGGAGCCGCCATTTTTATTTCTATTATCTTTCTGCTTATTCTTTGTATTGTAAAAACAGACAAGGCTCTGCGTCCGGCTGCCGCTGCACAGGCGGAAATTTTCGCCAGAACAACTGCCGAAAAGGCTGTATCTGAATCTGTTGCTGAATATCTCAGCGAAAATGAATTTACATACAGCGATTTCGCTGCCGTTCTTTATGATGAAAATAAAAATCCGGTGTCTATAGAGGCTATCCCTTCAAACATCAACAGGGTTCAGTCCGAGCTCACTCTCCTTATACAAAAAAATTTCAGCCAGATGTCAGATTCAAGCCACTGTATACCGGCTGGCTCTCTCACTGGTTCGTATATGCTCATCGGAAAAGGTCCTGATATAAAAATCAGAATCTGTCCTGCGGAGAAAATTTCCGTCCGGCTGAAAAGCAGCTTCGACAGCGCCGGAATCAATCAGACAACTCACCGTATTTCCGCTGTTGTACGGGCAGAAGTACATTCCTCACTTCCTGTCTATTCCTTTGAGACTGATGTTGAATTTGAGTTTCTCCTCGCTGAAACGGTTATCATCGGTGAGATTCCGGATTACGCTCGATACTCGTGGAATGAGATGTAAAGGCGGTCAGATAAAACTGACCGCCTCAGACTGTAGAAAAAGCCATATATTAACGGGACGTCGAAGACACCGTCCCCTACAAATGGCTATTTTACGCATTATGAACGTAGGGGCGAACTGCGTTCGCCCGAAAACAACGATGTTTATCGACAAACTCAGGCGGTCAGATAAAACTGACCGCCTGTAAAAATCATGATTATTCAACAGTAACGCTCTTTGCGAGGTTTCTCGGCTTATCAACGTCATATCCCTTAGCAACGGACACATAATATCCAAGAAGCTGTAGCGGAATAACGGAAAGGCTTCCTGCAAAATGGGGATTAGTATGAGGAATATACACTGTAAAGTCAGCAGTATCCTCCATGCTGTAGTTACCATATGTTGTAAGTCCCATAAGTGAAGCTCCACGGCTCTTTACTTCAACCATATTGCTGACTGTCTTTTCGTAGAGATCCTGCTGTGTGAGAACGCCGATTACAAGAATTCCGTCCTCGATAAGGCTGATAGGTCCGTGTTTAAGTTCTCCGGCAGCGTATGCCTCAGAATGAATGTAGCTGATTTCCTTCATTTTAAGGCTGCCCTCAAGGCTGATTGCATAGTCGATTCCTCTGCCGATGAAGAATGCATCCTTTGAACCGGCAAGCTTATTTGCAAACCACTGGATACGTTCCTTATCTTCAAGAACCTTTTCGATCTTATCGGGAATTGTATTAAGTTCATTCAGCATTTCAGTGCACTTTTCCTCAGACATCTCGCCTCTTGCAACAGCGAACTGCATAGCAAGAAGATATCCGGCGATAAGCTGTGTGCTGTATGCCTTTGTAGTTGCAACGGAAATTTCAGGACCGGCAAGTGTATAGAATACATTATCAGCTTCACGAGCGATAGAAGAACCAACAACATTAACGATTCCGAGAGTTTTTATGCCCTTTTCCTTTGCTTCTCTGAGAGCTGCAAGGCTGTCAGCAGTTTCGCCTGACTGGCTGATTATAATAACAAGGCTGTCCTTTGCAAGAGTCATCTTTCTGTAGCGGAACTCAGAAGCAAGTTCAACTCTTACAGGGAGAGTTGTGAGATCCTCGATTACATACTGTACTGCCATTCCGACATGATATGCAGAGCCGCATGCAACGATATAGATCTGGCTGATCTTCTGCATTTCCTCATCAGTAAGACCAATTTCGCTGAAATCTATTTTACCGTTTTTGACAACGGAGTTGATGGTATCTCTTACAACCTTAGGCTGCTCATAGATTTCCTTGAGCATGAAGTGCTCATAGCCGCCCTTTTCAGCAGCAGCGGCATCCCACTTGATTTCAACGATATCCTTCTGGATTTCCTCACGGTCAATATTAAAGAAAGTCACCTTACCCTTTTCAAGTCTTGCAATTTCCATATTGCCGATATAGTATACATTTCTTGTATACTTGAGAATAGCCGGAACATCAGAAGCGACGTATGTTTCACCGTTGGAAATTCCGATAATCATGGGGCTGTCCTTACGGGCTGTATATATCTCGCCGGGGAAATCCTTGAACATTACGCAGAGAGCATATGATCCTCTGATACGAACCATTGCACGGCAGATAGAGTCAACAGGTCCGAGATTATACTTCTTATAGTAGTAGTCGATAAGCTTTACAGCTACTTCTGTATCTGTCTGTGATTTGAATTCATAGCCACGTTTAAGAAGCTTTTCTCTGAGTTCCTGATAGTTTTCTATAATTCCGTTATGTACTGCGATAACATCAGAATCATCACTGCTGTGCGGATGTGCATTAAGAGTAGACGGCTCACCATGAGTTGCCCATCTTGTATGTCCGATTCCGCAGCTTCCGCCGACAGCATTTCCGTTATCTGTCATATTTTTAAGTACAATCAGCTTTCCCTTAGCCTTAACTACTTCTGTTTCTCCGTTTTCAGCAAGAACAGCAATTCCTGCGGAGTCATATCCTCTGTATTCCAGCTTGGAAAGTCCGTCAAGAAGTATGGGTGCTGCCTGTGAAACGCCTGTAAAGCCAACAATTCCACACATAATTATTTCCTCCATTTATATAAAGACTGTTTTTTGTTTGAATATATTATTTTTAAAGTAATACCGCACAAAATTTTACTCCAAAAATACAATCATATTTTTAGTACGATATTATATTTATTATACAACAAATATCATAGTTTTGTCAATAATAACTTATGATTTTTTCCTCAGCGTTTTTTTCTCAGCTTCGGCATGAATCTTCTGTAATAGGATTTATACAGAATAGTGAGATTATAGTCATACATTATGAATATTACATCTGCAGCGGCAAGCAGGATATATCCGCCGTATTTTCCGAAATCTCCCATTTCATCAAGCATCTGATCGAGTCCGAAAATATACACAGTCACAAAGAAATATGCAATAATACAGGCATTGAAAAATATGAACTTTACTGTCCTGCGCAGAAATTTTAGCCGTATCTTTCCCAGATACATCCTGAGTATCGGATAATGCCCGAAAAACATGATGAACAGCAGTGCCGCTTCCTTATCAAAGGTTATCAGCAGTGACAGCAGACTTACAGCTATGTAGGTAAGCAGTGCCCAGCTGCGGCTCACCTCAATGGCAATTATCATCATCAGTACTCCGGCTATCATCGGAAAAACTATATAAAGAGGTGCAATGATACCAGCCAGAAACATCGTCAGCAGACAAAGTGCTGATACTATACCGCCAAGTGCTACACGATAGCTTACATCGTTCATCTTGTCAGCACCTTTTGTTTCCGTCAGAAGATTTTTTTGCATGCTGAACGTGATACGCTACCGATGACAGCAGCTTATACGGTGCAAATCTCTGACCAAATGCGCAGAGCTTCGCTGTAAATCCGGGAATCGCAAGAAGATTTCCGGCAAACGCTTTCCTGATAGCGTATTCAGCAGCATAATCAGCAGTTATCGGCTTTGCACTGAAATTTACTCCGGCACGGCTGTTGAACTGTGTTTCCACAGGACCGGGACAAAAAACAGTAATGCTTACATTCGATTTTTCACGGCGGAGTTCCTCATGAACAGCCATTGACAATCTTACAACATAATTCTTTGAAGCATAATACCCCGACATCAGCGGTCCGTGCATAAATCCCGCAACAGACGCAACATTCAGGATTATTCCTCTGTCACGCTTTCTGAAATCACGCAGAAAAAGCTTCATCAGCATATGAACCGCAGTAATGTTCACATCTATCATTTTCAGTTCGCTGTCAAGATCGGTTTCCTCGAATTTTCCGAATATTCCAAAGCCGGCATTGTTCACCAGCATATCAATATCACGCTCCTTACAGAATTCATAAACTCTGTAAACATCCTTCCTTTCAGAAAGATCAGCGGCAATTATCTCTGTATTTCCAAGGCGGTTTTTCATTTCCGTCAGAACTTCCTCATTCCGTCCTGTAAGAATAAGCTTCCAGCCTCTTTCGCTGAGCTTCTCAGCTATTTTTTTTCCTATACCGGAGGTAGCTCCCGTAACAAGTGCTTTCATTATGATTTCCTTTCTTCCGGCGGTGTTACCAGTACGTCAAATAAATTTTCATCATCCATGCTGTCTATTCCAAAAAGGAAAAGTATCTGCTCATAATCTGCCGGATCAACAAAATCCTTCACTGAACCTTTCATATACTCCGGAGCTATAACATCTATCTCGCTGTAGTGCTGTGTCAGAAACGGTACGAAACAATCGGCAAAGCTGTCCTTTATCACAAGGAGCTTACGCTCATTATTTACCGTTGTTCTTATCCTTACAAGCGGACGCTTTTCTCCGAGATACATATCATACATATCATCCGAATCAAGCAGCGATTTATCATAAAGCTCGCCCGAAAAGCTTTTCATCCCGTTGTCGTAGCCAGTGCAGCTCAGTATCTCCGCACCGTCAGGATATCTGTAGATATCAATTATATCCGGCTTTACATCGGAATAAAATGTCCTTGCATAGAGATTTCCGCTGAAATCGTCAGCAACATGATCTATAGTGTACTTATCATAAGCTGTCGGACTGAATCCGAGCTTCTGGATGACCGTTCTGTATACGCAGTAGGCACCGTAACTCGTCCACTTTGTATCGCTGCGGTAATAAATGTAATTTTCGTTGAGCATTTTAAGTATATTATATGCATCTATTTCACGGATATTCTCCCTGAGATCACCGTAGAACTCATTTATCTGCATGCTTTCCGTATTCTTCCTGAGATATTCCGGAAGATAACTGTCGTATACACCAGTTGAAGTGGGAATTGCAGCAAAATAGACTGTTCCGTCATATCCGGAGCAGAATCTGTTGATAATTCGGGCGTTCTCCTTCATTGAATCTCTTTCAGATATTTCAGCTTCAAGAAGCATTTTCTGATCCACATATACGCCGTTTACTATATTTTCAGTAAGCGAAGATCTCATTCCGGAATCAGCTTTTATCATATGATCCCTTGCCGGAAAATTGATTGTTACACACTCTGCAAGATATTTTCCGAAATTTCCGTTCATGATACCTGAAACAGATACGGATTTTTTCTTGCTGACCGTGCTGTTATGTATCGGTGAACTGCCGGATTTCCCGAAGAAGATGAACAGCATTACAACTGATATATATACCAGTATCAAAATGGCAGTTATTCTGCTGACTGCATTTTTCATAGCTTCCTCCTTCTACATTTTAAGCAGTATCATGTCAGAACTTCCTCGATACGAAATAAGAACTGTACACAGGATCATTGCTGAAAGAACGATCAGCGGCGACAGTGCCGTAATGATGTTCTGTATCTTTTTTCTGCGTGAATGAACCATGATGTTCCTGAAAAAGCTTGCGGCTGAATACATACTTACTATAAGTATAAGCACATAGGATTTCAGCAGATACAGCGACTGTGAATCAGCAAGAAGTCTGTTTCCGCCTATCATGGCAAAAAGATATTTCATTGAATATACAAGTCCGCCGCCTGACATGAATACTGAACATACAAGCGCCAGAATAAATGTATAGAGCACTCCTGTTATCTGGAGCTGCTTTTCCTTGATAAAACGTGTTTCCGCTACGACGGCTGTACTCCATATAAGTCCGGATACAGCACCGCCGATATCAAATGTATACCAAAAACCAAATAATCCTCCGGCTGCGATAATTATAATGTCTCTGTATATTTTTTTTACACATAACGATGAAAGCGGTTTTGTAACATATCTCCTGAACCACTGTGATACCTGCATGTGCCACCTTGCAGTAAAACATCTGACATTCGGACTGAATACCGGATAGTTGAAGCTTTTTGATATTCTGAATCCAAAGCAGCATGATATTCCTGCTCCCATATCTGAAAAACCGGATATGGTAAAATAAAAGCACAGCAGAAACGAAACTGCTCCGAGCCACGCTGTAAGCGCCGGCATTTTTTCGATTTCAACACCGGATGCCGCATTATAAAGAGAATAAAGCGTGTCAACTGCAATAACCTTTTTTGCGAATCCCTTTACAAAAAGCGATAATCCTGTTCCTATATCGGCAAGACCGCTCTTTCTGTGCCGGAGCATTTTACGGAAGCCGGAATATCGCATCGGCGGTCCCATGATAATTCTTGGAAAAAACATCATGTATAAAGCAAAGTATACGATATTCTTCTCCGGCTCTGTTCTGCCGCTGTATACATCTGCAAGCGTTCCGACAGCCGAAAGTGTAAAAAAGGATATACCGACCGGAAAGAATACCTCGGGAATTGACATAAGCTCCCTGTAAGCACTGAAAAAATCACTTCGGAATATAAATATCACCGAAATATCCAGCACCAGTGCAAGAGTAAGCATTCCTTTTGCGATAAACTTGTTTTTCCTGTATTTCCCTATAAGATGGCAGAAACCAAAATTCAGCGCAGTATATGACGCCAGAAAAAGAAGATATGCTGCACCGTTCATGCCGCAGAATATAACGCTCAGCGCAAGAAGCGTAATATTCCTGTATTTTTCCGGAGTAACATAATACAAGAGCAGAGAAACAGGAAAAAATACATATATGAACAGCAGACTGCTATATATCATTGAATTCCTCCTTTATCTCTGTAATGCGGTGTTTCAGTTCATCGGCAGTCATCATTGTATTAAGAACATCAATAAGGGATGAAGCCGACATCACTGACGGAAGTCCGAGACTTTTTTGCAGACGTTCACGCAATGTCTTGCTGTTGCTCCCTCCGCTGAGTCCGAGTTCAAACAGAGTCAGCTTTGAAATATCACCAGTACGGAGGCTTTCCGAAGCAGTGATTCCAGCCTTTTCAAATGCTTCAAGAAGAATTTCTGTATCCACGCCCTCAACGCCGAGTTTTCCCTCAGCAGAAGGCTTCTCATTGCGTTTTTCCTTACCGAGAATGTCGGGGATGTATACATTACGGATATCGCCGTTTCCTAC
>JAFXEJ010000090.1 GCA_017513795.1 Ruminococcus sp. | reverse complement strand
AGCCGTCTTTATTATCTGGGATGTGAGCTTCTCAACGCCGCTGACATCCTCACCGTAAACGTAATACAGATTGCACAGCTCGCCCTTCCGGAGCTGAGTTTTTATTGTTTTTGCATCAGTATATGCCATTACAGCCTCCTGAATTTATATGCGCCGTCCTCAGACAGCTTTATCTCAAAATTATTCAATCCGTTGTTTTCTTCCCTGTCTATCGGAATATCGTGCGGAAGTACATCTCCGCTTACGACAAATGTTCCGCTGTTTCCGGAAGATTCAATTGTAATTTCAGTTCCGCAGAAATCAAAAGCAAGTCTGCCGCTGCGGTATATTATTTCCAGTTCATCCCATGAGAAGTTTATTTCTTCGTCAGCTATGAAAATATCATCTCCGCTGATGAATATATCGCTTCGGGAATACCATTTTTCGATATCAACAGAAGCAGCCTCTGAAACATAGGAGGCATACTGTGACGGTTCGTTTTCAACAAGCATAACACTGTCAACAGTTGAAACTCCGTTATCCGCCAGATATTTCCGGACATATACCGGACTGTTATAATATCCGCTGAGATCAAATATCCTTACAGTTCCGTTGTATGATATTACCGCCGCTGTATTCTTTCCTTTGCCGAGAAAGGCTACTCTGAGAGACTTCTGCGAAATATGGCTTGTAATCGCAGAAAAGACCATAACAGCACAGAACGATACAGCCATTGTCCATGCCGTAACTGCTCTGCTTCTATACACGATATGAAGTATGATAACTATTGCGGCAAGAACGAAGATATTCTCAGCCGGATTTTCACCTGAATATGAAAAATATGCAATACGGCTTTTGGATATCACATCCGAAATTGCCAATACGGGAGTCAGCAGAAGCTCCGCAATGCCGAGTACGGGGAGAATCCCGCCGGTAATCACATAAATTGCTCCGATAATGAACGCTCCGGAACATAAGGGCATAAGTATGATATTGGTTATCGGAGATATGAGCGAGGTTTCTCCGAAATACTTTATAGTCAGCGGAAAAATACACATGCTTGTGCATATCATTATAAGAAAATTTCTGACGTGCCTGTTTCCAGTGAAATTTCTTGTCATATACGGACCGAATACGCCTATCCCGAATGTCGCTGTGACTGACAGAAGAAATCCGCTGCTGTATACCGCAAATGGATCTGCAATGCATATAGCAAGAACTGCTCCGGCAAGAGAGTTGAAAATATCGCTCTGCCGCCTGAAAATCCTCGCTGAATAGATAAAATCTATCATCACCAACGCTCGTACCGCAGAATCCGGCCATTCAGCCATAGTAATGAAAATTATCAGCAGTACATTCATCAGTATGAACGGGAGTATTCTTCCAAGCTGCAGTCTGCTAAGAACTGCCATGAGCATGACAGCAATAACAGAAACGTGAATTCCCGAAACAGCCATTACATGGCCTACTCCGCTGCGGTAAAGCTCTGTTTTCATGTCGGGATCAAATCCTCTTTTTTCACCGAAGACCATTGCTCCGAGGAAATTTCCGGTTTTTCCGCTCATCTTGCTCCGGAATAATGACAGCATTTTCTCACGGTAATCCATAAGAGCGTTTTTAATTTTCCTTGAATGTGTACGCTCCACGCTGACGCTTTCCGGATAATCCGCACTGAGAAAAATCCCTTCCGCCATGAAGATATCCTTGTTTCTTAACACATAATCGTTGGTGTATTCAGAAAATCTGCACGAATCAAGGTGCAGTATATCGCCATATTCCGCATTAAGTCCGCTGCCGAGATATGTCACCTTTACATCGGAGATACCGTTCAGTTCCCCTTTGAGAGTGTACAATGATAAATCTCCGGCATAGCTTTCGATTCCTGTTATTTCTCCGCTGAAATTGCCTGTACTTCCGGAATAATTTACTATCCTGTCGTAGTAAAAACGTTCATACGTCTTTGAAACAGCAAAGGCTGCGGCGAAGAATACAAGAAGCAATATCAGATCTTTTCCTCTGATTCCTCCGGCAAATACAAGAATTGCCAAAGTAATAAAAATTACAGCGGATGTTATCCCTGTAAAAAATGAAGCGAAAAACAATCCTGCCAGATAAGCCGCAGCAGCACCAATCATTTTTCGCTTCATGATAATTCACACCTTATTTAAAGAATAAAGGCAGCTTTTCAAGGAATGTTATATCTTCTCTGTCAGCTGCGTCACCCTCTGCAAGAACAGCTGCTTTTCCGACAGTCTCGCCGCCGGCTGCCTCTGTAAGCTTTACAAGAGCCGCAATGGATTCTCCGGTGCTTATTACATCGTCAGCAAGAAGAACCCGCTTTCCCTTGAGCATGGCAGCCTTCTCCTGTGAAAGATAAAGCGTCTGCTCAGCGGCAGTAGTAATTGATTTTACAGTAACCGAAACAGGCTCGGTCATATAAAGCTTGACAGATTTTCTTGCCACAACATAGGGCTTTCCTGACTGTCTGGACATCTCGTATGCAAGCGGAATGCCCTTTGATTCGGCAGTAAGGATAACATCGAAATCGGGACATTTTTTCAGAAGTTCCTCCGAAGCAGCTACAGTAAGCTCTGTGTCGGAGAACATGATAAATGCCGCAATATCAAGCTTTTCGTTGAGAGGGCAGAGAGGAAGTTCCCTCTCCAGCCCGGCTATAGTCATTTTATAGAAATCCATAACCTGTCTCCTTATTCAGTCTTTCCGAGTGATTCAGGTCCCCATCCCATTTTTACTCCGGCAAGAAGGTGGAAATGAAGATGCTTTACAGTCTGACCAGCGTCATCGCCGCAGTTGGTGATGATACGGTAGCTTTCGATTCCCTCAGCCTTTGCTATCTTTGCAGCAGCTTCAAATACCTTTGCAACTACAGAGGAATTCTCCTCTGTTATCTGATCTGCTCCGCTGATGTGTGCCTTCGGGATAATGAGATAATGTACAGGCGCAATAGGAGCTATATCCTTGAAGCAGAATACATACTCGTCCTCATAAACCTTTGTGCTTGGGATATCCCCGTCAACTATCTTACAGAATAAGCAATCCATATTTAACACTCCTTAGCTTATAAATTCCTTAACGATGGACTCAAATGACATAAGAGCCTCATCAACCATGTATGTTTTTCCGACACCAGCCATTGCGCTGTCAGGACGTCCGCCGCCCTTTCCGCCGGTAATAGCAGCAATTCTCTGAACGATCTTTCCGGCATGAGCACCCTTTTCAACAGCTCCGGCATTGCATACGCAGTAGAAAGTACCCTTGTCGCCGTCAATTCCGGCAAAGAGAGCAATAACAGGATCAGCCTTGTCCTTTGCGCCGTCGCCGAGCTTTCTGAGTGCGTCAGGAGTAACTCCTGTCATCATAGCGGAAACAACCTTTACTCCGTTAATGTCCTCTGCACCGTCGAATATTGCAGCTACCTTTGCATTTGCGATCTGCTGTGTAAGGCTTTCTATCTTCTTGTCCTTTTCCTTCATTTCAGATGCCGCAGAAGCACACTTTTCAGGAAGTTCAGCAGGATTTGAAACCTTGAGAGCCTTTGCAGAACGAAGAACTGTATTCTTATATTCATTGAGAAGTGCAAGTACTCCGGAACCTGTAACTGCTTCGATTCGGCGTACGCCGGCAGCTACTGAGCTTTCGGAAACGATCTTGAAAAGACCGATCTGTGATGTATTTGATATATGTGTACCGCCGCAGAATTCAATTGAATTATTAGCTGTAACAACTCTTACTGTATCGCCGTACTTCTCACCGAAAAGTGCCATAGCTCCGAGCTTTCTTGCGTCGTCAATGGACATTTCCTTCATAGTAACTTCAATTGCACTGAGGATATCTGCATTTACAAGTTCCTCTACCTTTGCAATTTCCTCCTCAGTCATTGCACTGAAATGGTTGAAGTCGAAACGGCAAGCCTTTTCGTTTACAAGCTGTCCTGCCTGATGAACGTGATCGCCGAGAACCTGACGAAGCGCATACTGGAGAAGGTGAGCAGTTGTGTGGTTTCTCATAATGGAAAGACGACGATCCTTTTCAACCTGTGCAAGAACCTTATCGCCCTTTGAGATGCTTCCCTGTTCAATAGTAGCCATGTGGAGGAAGTGTCCCTCAGACTTGATAGTATCATCAACAGCAGCAATGCTTCCGCCGTCAATAAGCACACCTGTATCTCCTACCTGACCGCCTGATTCTGCGTAGAAAGGAGTAATATCAAGAACTATAACAACATCGTCGCCTTCAACAGCGTTTTCGATTTCGATGCCGTTCTTGTAGATTGCAAGAACCTCAGCGTCCTTTACCTCGAATGCTGTATATCCTGTGAATACTGTATCAGGAGCGTCAATTTTTATGCTGTTGTCAGCCCATGATGATCCAGCCTTTGCAAGGTGATCTGCCTTTGCAAGGTTGCGCTGTTCAAGAGCAAGCTCCTTGAAGCGGTCAACATCGACATCAAGTCCCTTTTCTTCACAAATCTCGATTGTAAGATCAATCGGGAATCCGTATGTATCTGAAAGTCTGAATGCGTCATCGCCGGAAAGAGTATTCTTCTTTTCAGCAGCAAGCTTGTCCATATACTGGTTGAGAAGCTCAGTACCCTTGTCAATTGTCTTGGCAAAAGCCTCCTCCTCAACGCCGATAATCTTTTTGATATAGTCTCTCTTTTCTGCAAGTTCAGGATATGCACCGGCATTTTCGTCGATTACAGTATCAGCAACTTCGCAGAGGAAAGGCTTTGTAATGCCTAAAAGTCTGCCGTGACGTGCAGCACGTCTGAGAAGACGTCTGAGAACATAGCCTCTGCCTTCGTTGGAGGGCATGATTCCGTCACCGACCATGAAAGTTGTACTTCTGATATGGTCTGTGATAACACGGAGAGAAACATCAGTTTTAGCGTCATTCTTATATTCTACGCCGGCAAATCCACAGATATGCTTCATGATTTTCTGAACAGTATCTACCTCGAAGATATTGTCAACGCCCTGCATTACGCAGGCAAGACGTTCAAGTCCCATACCGGTATCAATGTTCTTGCTTTCCATTTCAGCGTAATTACCGTTGCCGTCGCTGTCAAACTGGCTGAATACGAGATTCCATATCTCGATAACATGGTCGCAGTCGCTTGCCTGTTCAAAGTTCTCGAAAGGACCGTAAGCTTCTCCACGGTCAAAGTGGATCTCCGAGCATGGACCGCAAGGACCTGAGCCGTGCTCCCAGAAGTTGTCCTTCTTGCCAAGACGGATGATTCTGTCCTTCGGGATGCCGATATTTTCCATCCAGATCTGTTCAGCTTCATCATCACTTTCAAATATAGTGATCCAGAGCTTTTCAGCCGGAATTTCAAGTGTCTTTGTAAGGAATTCCCATGCCCACGCAATAGCCTCAGGCTTGAAATAATCGCCGAATGAGAAGTTGCCGAGCATTTCAAAATAAGTACCGTGACGAGCTGTTTTTCCTACGCTCTCGATATCAGGAGTACGGATGCACTTCTGGCATGTAGTTACTCTCTTGTTGGGCGGAACAGCCTGTCCGAGGAAGTACTTTTTAAGAGGTGCCATACCTGAGTTGATGAGAAGAAGGCTCTTGTCGCCCTGAGGAACAAGTGAAGCACTTGCCATTCTCGTATGGTTCTTGCTCTCAAAGAATGAGAGATATTTTTCACGAAGATCATTTAATCCGGTCCATTGCATATTGATTACTCCTTAAATTTAATTAAAAAAGCCCCGCCGCTATGGGACGAAGGCTCTCGTGGTACCACCCAAGTTCAAAGGAAAAAATCCTTTCTCTTTTTCCTTAACGCAGAAAAACGCTGCGGTTTTCCGCAGAAGCTCAGGGGCAGCACCCATCTAAAGTGTAAAAGCTCGCACCAGCCGCTTTCTCTCTGAAACACCTTGCAGACAGTCAATCCCGTCAATGCTATACTCATTTATTATACCATATTTTCTGGAAATGTCAATGCTTTTTTGCGTATTTTTTTGAAATATCGTCCAGCTTCTTTCACGGAATTTAAGCTAATTTTTTCGTATGTGTAAAAAATATATAGGCAATGTAGGGTGCGATGCCCACATCGCACCGCAGACATATTACATTCATAACGGGCGGATGTAGGCATCCGCCCCTACATAAGAAATAAAACAAAAATATGTTTGCCCACGAAAATTTTACACATACATTTTTTCTGAAACTATTTACTTTACCGCAAAAAAGTGATATAATTAATGTTAATTTATATTTGTGGAGGTTTTACAATGAATAATTCTCCAAAAGAACTGCTGGATTTCATTCACGAAAATGACGTAAAATTCATCCGTCTTACGTTCTGTGATATGTCCGGCAGACTGAAAAATCTTGCGATAATGCCGGATGAGCTTCCAAGAGCGCTTGAATACGGTATTCCCTTTGATGCTTCCAGTATTTACGGTGAATGCTCTGAACTGCTTCTTGTCCCCGATATATCCACTCTTTCAGTACTTCCATGGCGTCCTAAGTCAGGACGTGTAGTCCGATTTTTCTGTAGTCTGAAAAATACCGACGGAACCGATTATATCGGTGATATGCGTACCGAACTTACAAGCTATATCAACCAGCTTCGTCTTGACGGTTATTCATGTGAAATGGGAACAAAATGCGAATTCTATCTCTTTGAACTCGACAATCACGGCGAACCGACAAAAATTCCGCACGATAACGGCGGCTATATGGATGTTGCTCCGCTTGACCGCTGCGAAAATGTAAGGCGTGAGATCTGCCTTTCCCTTGAGGAAATGGGAATGAATCCACGAAGCTCATGCCACAAGCACGGGCCGGCTCAGAATGAAATTGATTTCCACGAAAGCGAGCCCGTTACGGCTGCTGATAATATGGTACACTACAAGACGATTGCAAAATCCGTTGCAGCACAGAACGGTCTGTTTGCTTCGTTCATGCCGAAACCTCTTGCGGACGAGCATGGAAGCGCCCTCAGTATCTCGCTGAGCATAAAAAAATCAGGGGAAAATCTTTTCCACCCTGACCTGAACGAAATGTCACATGACGGAAAATGCTTTATTTCCGGCATTCTTAAACACATCCGTGAAATAACTGCATTTCTCAACTGCACGACAAATTCCTACCGCAGATTCGGTATAGGCTATGCGCCGAAATATGTTGACTGGTCATCCGAAAGACGTTCCAAGCTAATTCGTCTGCATAATACTGCCGGTTCTCCGGGAATTGAAATTCGTTCCGCTGATGCCGCATGCAATCCATACATCACATTCAAGCTGATACTTGCAGCCGGAATCGAGGGAATCAGAAGCGGCGACTGCTCACTTCTCGAAAAAACAAGGAATTCCGCCGACGAAAACAATCTGCAATCGCTTCCGCTGTCTCTCAGAGAAGCCGCTGAAATCGCCGGAAACAGTGATTTCGTCAGACAGACTCTCTCTCCGGAAATGAGAAAGATCATCCTCGGACAGCTTGAAAAACAGCTTAAAAATTACGATCTTGCCCGCAACAAGGACGAATTCGAGGACAAGACTTATTTTAAATTCATCTGATTAAAGGAAACACACTATGAAAAAAGCTCTTATTGTTTCATCTTCGGAAAATTCTGCGTCTGAGATAAATCTCCTCCTCAGATCTGCCGGCTTCGATAAGATAAGCATTATATCCAGCGGAAACGAAGCAAGAAGGATTCTCCGGACTGCTTCAGAAATCAGTCTTGCCGTTGTTGATACTCCGCTTTCTGACGAATTCGGTCAGGAGCTTGCAGCAATGATTGCTGAGGAGCATCAGATAAATGCAATTCTTATATGCGGCGGTGATACTTCTGAGTTTCCACATGAAAACGGAATTTATATTATATCACGTCCTGTCAGCCGTGAGCTTTTTTCAGAAATAATGGATATTATTTCCTTTTCCGACGAAGAACTGAAAAGAGAAAGCTCGGATATTCTACAAAAAACAGAGGAAATCCGCATCATCAACCGTGCAAAGGCAGCACTTATGAAGTATCTGAAATTCACAGAACCTCAGGCTCACCAGTATATCGCAAAACAGGCAATGAACAGCCGCCGTTCAAGACGTGAAACTGCTCTGAAAATACTTTCAGATTACGGGATAAATTAAAGCAATACCGGAGAAATTTTCTCCGGTCTTTCTTATTTTTCATCCTTATATGCATATCCGAAGTGAATCGGCGGAGCCGTCACTGAAATATATACAAATTCAGTATCACCATCGTTAAGAAGTCCATGAACATCCTTATCAGCAAAACGAACAACATCGCCTGCCCTGAACTCCTTTTCTGCATCATCAGCAAGAAGAAGCTTTCCGCTGCCCTTTGTCGCATACCATATCTGTTCCGAAGCTTCATGAGTATGTCTCGGCTGACACGCTCCGACCTCCAGATGAACCTCTGTGATAGTTACCCGTCTGCTTTCGGAATTATCCGGATTAAGCAGCTGTCTTGATACTACACCAGGATTGGCAAGTGCTTTTATATCTTCTGATTTTATAAATTCCATTTATACTCCTCCTAAAACGCAAGCCGTTTCTGACACGATATCAGAAACGGCTTTATTGTTCTTGATTATTTACCGATCATTTACTGAATGGATTGTTGACGGAATTACTCAGCGTCGCTGTCTTCGTCATTAAGCTCCTCAATTTCCTCAATGCTGAGGTCATCGTAATCGAATTCAAGAAGCTCGTTGCAGTTAGGACAGTTGATGGAGCCTTCCTCAAGCATTCCCTCGTCAAGAAGGATTGTATCGCCGCAGGAAGGACAAGTTATCTCGTAAAGCTCGTCATCGTCTTCATCATCGTCAAATTCATCAAAATCATCATCGTCTTCGTCTCTCCAGTCGTCTTCATCGCAGCTGTCGCAGTCGCCGGAGCACTCAAACTCATCGTCATCATAGAAGTCGTCCTCAACAGAGCCGAGATCCTGATCGAGGATATCGCAAAGCTCTGTAAGCTCGTCCACCTGTGACTGAAGATCATCTACATAAAGTACGAGTTCTGACATAACCTCTGCCATCTGTGTGATAGCCTTGCCTTCTTTTGTTGAAGTATCAAGCTCAAGACCGGCAAGAAGTCCCTGAAGATATGACATTTTTTCATTCAGATTCATAATTATTCCTCCTGCAATTTATTTATGAGGTGATCAGGCTCTTGACATATACTCGCCTGTTCTTGTGTCGATCTGGATCTTTTCGCCTTCGTCGATAAAGAGCGGAACCTTTACTTCTGCGCCTGTCTCAACAACAGCAGGCTTTGTAGCATTTGTAGCTGTATCGCCCTTGAAGCCGGGATCTGTCTGTGTAACAACGAGTTCAACGAAGTTGGGGGGCTCAACACCGAATACAGTACCCTTGTAGGAAAGAATCTTACAGATCATTTCTTCCTTAACGAACTTGAAGTTGTCGCCGAGGATAGAAGCGCTGATCGGAACCTGCTCATAAGTTTCCATGTCCATGAAGTAGTAAAGATCACCGTCGTTGTAGCTGTACTGCATGTCCTTTCTTTCAACGAAAGCTGTAGGGAACTTTGCTGTAGGGTTAAAGGAAGTTTCAACAACTGAACCTGTAATAACGTTCTTGTACTTTGTTCTTACAAAAGCTGCTCCCTTTCCGGGCTTAACGTGCTGGAATTCAACAACCTGAACTACCTGGCCGTCAAGCTCAAAAGTAACACCATTTCTGAAATCTCCTGCTGAAATCATGAGAAATACCTCCGTATAATTTAAACTATAATAATATATGATTATATTTTACCACATTTCTTTATTTTTGGCAATACCTAAAATGACATTATTGCAAAGATATTAATTTTTTTGCACATTTTGTCAGATTTTCGCATCCGTTTTCGTTCAAAATGACAAAATCTTCAATTCTGACGCCAAATTTTCCAGCCAGATATATTCCCGGCTCAATTGTAACAACTGCTCCCTCATTGAGAGGAAGCTCATTTCCCTGTGAGGCATTCGGTGCCTCGTGTATATCCATGCCCACTCCATGACCGAGTGAATGTCCGAAGTATTCGCCGTATCCGGCTTTTTCTATGATATCACGGGAAATCCTGTCAAGCTCACGGCCTGTAATTCCTGCCCTTGCGGCTTCAAGTGCAGCAAGCTGGGCTTCAAGGACGATATTGTATACCTTTTCCATTTCTTCCGAAGGCTTTCCCACACAGACTGTTCTCGTCATATCGCTGTGATAGCCGTTCCATACTGCCCCGAAATCAAGGAGAACAAATTCACCCTCCTCAACCTTTTTATCGGAGGGAACTCCGTGCGGCATGGATGTATTCGCTCCGGCAAGAGCAATTGTTTCAAAGGAAAGATCCTCTGCTCCGTAAAAGAACATAAGTCGGTTGAGTTCCAGTGCAATTTCTCTTTCTGTAACTCCGGCTCTGATGAACGGAAGAAGCTCCTCAAATGCAGTTTCAGCAATTTCCTGAGCCTTTCTGATGTAACTGATTTCCTCGTCATCCTTTGTCATTCTGAGCTTTTTTACAGCATCGCTGAGAGCGTTGGAATCATCAAAAGTCACCTCACGGAACGTATGCTTATAGCTGTTGAGCTGTCTTATTGTCATTGTGTCAGATTCAACAGAAACTTTTGATACGCCATGCTTTTTCAGAAGCTCACTCATCTGCGGCTGAAGCTTTTTCAGTTCGATTACCTCTGCGCTTGTAACGGTGTTTCTTGCCTTCTCGATATAGCGGAAATCAATGAGCAGATACGCCTTTTCCGGAAACGCAAGCACCAGTCCGTCAGAAGATTTCATACCTGTGAAATAACGTCTGTTCACGTCCGAGGTTATAAGTGCGCATTCAGTATCAAGCTCCTGAAAGAGTTTTTCAAATCTTGTCAATGCACGCACCTCACAGCTCTGCAAGTGCCTGTACAGCAAGGAAATAGCTTCCGAAGCCGAAGCCGCTTATGCTTCCCTTGCATACCGGAGCAATTACCGATTTGGAGCGGAATTCATCCCTTGCAAAAACATTGCTGATATGTACCTCTATGCAGGGAATTTTTATTGCTGAAATTGCGTCCCTGATAGCATAGCTGTAGTGAGTATATGCGCCGGCATTGATGATAACGCCGTCGAAGCTCTTTCTTGCGGCATGGAGCTTGTCGATGATAGCTCCCTCGTGATTTGACTGAAAAATCTCACATTCAAGTCCCTGATCACGGGCACGGTCGATGATGCTGCAGTTGAGATTCTCAATAGAATCACTGCCGTAGATTCCCGGCTCACGCTCGCCGAGGAGATTGAGATTCGGTCCATGTATAACAAGAATTTTCTTTATCATTGTTTTTTCTCCTGTTCATTGTAATATTTTCTCGGCAGAAACGGCTTTTCGCACTTTCTTTTCACCTTGAAAAATGTAGTTTTTTCGTGTTCGATAGGGTCAACGTAGAGCATCTTCACGCCGAAAAGTCCAGCTCCGAGAACGTCTGTGAATATCTGATCTCCGACAGCGGCGATATGCTTTTTGGGGATACCCATTTTTTCAACTGCTTCCTTAAACCCCTTTGTCAGAGGCTTTTTGCCCTCGCTGACAAATTCAAGACCAAGCATGTCCGCAAACGGTTTAACTCTGGGAGCATGATTATTTGAAACTATCATCAGCCTGATATTATTTTTCTTCATGACATCGAGCCAGTCGAGAACTCCCTCACCCGGCACGGGATTATCATGTGTTGTAAGCGTATTGTCGAGATCGAGGATAAGTCCTCTGATACCCAGTTTTTTCAGTATATCCGGTGTGATCTCGGTCACTCTCCGGAATGCAGCTGTAATTCCTAACCGCATAATTCCTCCAGATTCTACAAAAAATTCATATAAATGAAAAAGCGAACCCTTAGGGCTCGCTTTTATCAGCACGATCAGTCTGCAAGATCAATACTTGCGCTTACGAGCTGCTTCAGACTTCTTCTTGCGCTTTACAGAAGGCTTTTCGTAGTGTTCTCTCTTACGAACCTCAGCGATAACGCCATCTTTTGCACATGATCTCTTAAATCTCTTAAGAGCTGTATCTAAAGACTCGTTTTTACCAACGCGAACTTCTGCCACTTAACTTTCCCTCCCTTATTCAGAGGTTGCCCAAAATTTCTTCTGAGCTCTATACTAATCATCCCGAAGGATGCCAGTCAGTATATACCCTGAAAAACAGCAGATAATACTTGAAATAATATAATGATATTTTACCATACTTTCAGTTGATTGTCAAGGCTTTTTTTAACTCTTTAAAAATTCGTTATTTTGCAACAATATTAACAAGTTTATTTGGTACATATATCTGTTTAACGATATTTTTTCCTTCAACAGATTCCTTTACCTTTTCGTCCGCCATTGCTGCTGCAATAACTGAATCCTTATCAGTATCAGGAACAATATTCAGCTTTGCCTTGAGCTTTCCGTTTACCTGAACAACGATCTCAACAGTATCCTCAACAAGGTGAGCTTCATCGTATGTCGGCCAGCTTTCAAATGCAATTGTATCGTCATGACCGAGAATGTTCCAGATTTCTTCACCGAGATGAGGAGTGATACATGAAAGCATCTTGATAAGTCCCTCAGCGTACTCTCTGGGACACTTGCCTATCTTGTAAACCTCGTTCACAAATATCATCATCTGGCTGATAGCTGTATTGAATGCAAGCTTCTCAAAATCGTCAGTAACCTTCTTGACTGTCTTGTGGTATACCTTTGTAAGGCTTCCGTCGTTGTCGTCAGTAATATTTTCAGACTCTGTGAAGAAGTTCCATACTCTGTTGACGAACTTTCTTGCACCCTCAACACCGTTCTTGCTCCATGGCTTGCTTACCTCAAGAGGTCCCATGAACATCTCATAAAGACGGAGTGTATCTGCACCGTAATCTCTTACTATGTCTGAAGGATTTACAACAAATTCGGGGAAACGCTTACCCATCTTGATGCCGTTCTCGCCCAGAATCATTCCCTGATGAACAAGCTTCTTGAACGGTTCCTTTGTGGGAGCAAGACCCTTGTCATAGAGGTATCTGTTCCAGATTCTTGAATACATAAGATGTCCGACAGCATGCTCCGGACCGCCTATGTAAAGATCAACAGGCATCCAGTGCTTCAGAAGCTCCTGATTTGCAAATTCCTTGTCATTATTCGGATCTATATATCTGAAATAATACCAGCTTGAACCAGCACTTCCAGGCATTGTTGAAGTCTCACGGAGTCCCTTTATGCCGTTATTATCGTACTGTTTCCAGTCAACTGCATTTTCAAGCGGAGCCTTGCCGTTCTTTCCCTTGTAATCGTCAAGCTCGGGAAGAATGAGGGGAAGTTCGCTGTCATCAAGTGAATGAATCTGTCCGTCCTCGCCGTGAACAACGGGAACAGGCTCGCCCCAGTAACGCTGACGTGCAAATATCCACTCACGGAAATGATAATTAACAGTACGCTTTGCTCTGCCCATTTCTTCAAGCTTCTTTGTTATTGCTTCCTTGGCTTCTTCAACAGTGAGACCTGTGAACTCCTCTGAATTGATAAGCTTATAGCCCTTGCCAAGATATCCCTGCTTCTCGAAGGCTGCCTCGGAAACATCAACGTGACCAAGCTTTTCATCGCCATCGATAACCTGAATCATGTCTATATTATGTGCAATTGCATACTCAAAGTCTCTCTGGTCATGGCTCGGAACTGCCATTACCGCACCTGTTCCATAGCTTGCAAGAACGAAGTCACCGATAAACATTCTTACTTCCTTGCCGTTCACAGGATTGATACAGGTTACGCCCTTCAGCTCACAGCCTGATTTAGTCTTATTGAGCTCAGTACGGTCCATATCATTCTTCTTCTTTGTCTCGTCGATGTAAGCCTGAACTTCTTCTCTGTTCTGAACTCTGTCAAGAAGGCTCTCTGTTACGGCACCGTCGGGAGCAAGAACCATAAATGTGATACCATAAATTGTCTCGATACATGTTGTGAAGATAGAGAACTTTCCTCCGCCCACAATGTCAAACTCAACCTCTACGCCTGTTGATTTTCCTATCCAGTTACGCTGGATAGCCTTTGTAGACTCAGGCCAGTCGATCTCATCAAGTCCCTCAAGGAGCTTCTCAGCGAATGCAGGCTGGTCGATTACCCACTGCTTCATATTCTTTCTTACTACGGGGAAGCCGCCTCTCTCAGATTTTCCGTCGATAACCTCGTCGTTGGAGAGAACTGTACCAAGCTCCTCGCACCAGTTTACGGGCATATCAATGTACTTTGCGTAGCCGTCCTCATAAAGCTGCTTGAAAATCCACTGTGTCCACTTGTAGAACTCAGGATCAGAAGTTGCGATCATCTTTGACCAGTCATAATCAAAGCCAAGTTCCTTGAGCTGCTTTGAAAAAGTCTTGATATTTTCCTGTGTGAAGCCATTAGGATGATTTCCTGTTGTAACGGCATACTGCTCTGCGGGAAGACCGAATGAATCGTAGCCCATGGGGTGAAGTACGTTATATCCCTGCATACGCTTCATGCGTGAAACGATATCGGTAGCTGTATAGCCCTCCGGATGACCTGCATGAAGACCTACTCCCGAAGGATACGGGAACATATCAAGCGCATAGAACTTAGGCTTGCTGAAGTCCCAGACATCAGTCTTGAAGGTTTCGTTTTCTTCCCAGTATTTCTGCCACTTCTTTTCAATGGCGGAAAAATCATATCTGCTCATTTTATATCATTCCTTTGTATTTATTTTCCTAATTCGTCTAATCCTCTGGAGAACTGTTCCTTTACGTCAGAGTTCGTACAGAGAACCACTGCGGCTAAAATGTCGATAATTCCTTCGAGAAGGTATATCCAGTTGCTGCCGATGTTTGAGATATTAGCCGGAAGATTTACCAGTGCAATAAGTGCAAGAGCAGCCGCAACTGCATAATTTCCGTATTTGATGCCGGTTATCGACAGAACTAACGCTGCTGCACCGATAAGCACTGTGAGAACGTCAAATCCTCCGCCGAGAATCATATTCAGCACCAGCTTTATTATCTGATAAACACCGATTGAAATGCCTATCGACATTCCTTTCTGATTAGTTGCATTCATTATTCATTCTCCTTGACAATAAGTCCGCTGATATCAACCTGTTCGCCATCTGCCCAGAGACTTTCAAGCTTGTAGAAGTTTCTTGCTTCCTTGTAGAAGACATGGATGATGATATCTGCATAGTCAAGAACTATCCATGTATTTCCTGTATCAGCCTCACGTCTGAGCGGTTCTTCACCTTTCTGTGTAAGCTGAAATTCAACCTCATCTGCAAGAGTTCTTGTATGAGTATTGCTGGTTCCGTTGACGATTACAAAATAATCTGCAAGAATAGTCAGGTCTGTAACCTTTATTGCCTGTATATCCTCGCCTCTTTTGCTGTCAAGAGTCTTAATAATAAGCTCAAGTTTTTCCTGCTGTGTCATATTTTCACCTTTCAATTATTTATTGTACCTTATTCGGATCTCTCGCCGGTGCTTCACTGTCGATAAGATCGTCAAATGTCGCTGTCTTATCGTCATAATTGCTGTAATTATGATTGGTGATATACTCAATTATCGCTGTATCACCATAGCCTGTGAGAGGATTCTGATACGGTCTGTAGTATTTGTTGAGAAGTTCGATAGTCTCACGCTTATGGATAGAATAGATCGAATATTCAATTCCGTCAGGACCGATATACGGTTCCTCGTTTGATGTCGATTCACCCGGCAGCATATCTACCTGAACGCTTTCAAGCGGGATAGTTCCGCAGAAATCTGCAAGACGTGTAAGGTCAACGACCATCATATCCGTTGCGATAAGCTCTCTGTCCATTACCTCGTCAATGTATTCTTTCAGCTTGGCTGTACCTTCATTTTTGGAGATATCCATGAGCTTCTGCATAGCTGCCGCCATGAAACGGCGCTGATTCTGCATACGTCCGATATCGCCTTCAAGCCATCCGTAGCGGTAACGTATGAACCACTCTGACTGCTCACCGGTAAGAATTGTATCTCCAGCCTCGATAGTCTTGCCTTCCTCATAGTGAATTGGCTCATCAAGGCTTATCGGAATACCGCCGACGAGGTCTACCATTTCTGCGATATCCGTAATATAAGTCGTGATATAGGCATCAATCGGGATTCCGAAGTTCTGCTGAACACAGTCAACAACACGCTGAATAGGAACATCCGCATACTGGGGATCTCCGCTTGAATATACGCTGTTTATCTTTGTTGACGGCGAACTTGTAAAATCGGGAACCGCCGTATCTCTCGGTATCTGAAGGATTCTCAGTGCTCCGCCCTTTAGGTCAAACTGGCACAGCCAGATAACATCGGTATTAAGGCTGTCAACATCGAATCCGAGGAAAAGAACGGTATACTGTCCCTCGATCCACTGCTCCATGAAGTCAAGACCATCGTTGTAGTCATCCGGAAGCACGTTTGTATTGATGCTTACATCAATTTTTTTATCAGACTTGTCCAGTTCACCCTCGATATGGACAAGCGGCTGCTTGCGCTTTACAAAGTACGTCATGATGGAAACTCTTTCCTTGACGCCCTTCTTATCCCACCACATAATGGGCATTGTAAGAATCATTGCGATGATTATCGAAAGGCTCGCAGCAACTGCAGCGACTTTTACGATAATATCTTTTGCTGATTTCTTTTTGTCTGTACGTTTTATCGGAATATTAAGTTCCTCACGCACCGGAGGTCTGCGGACGGGCTGTCTGCGGACATCTTCCCTTACAGGCGGAACAGCCGGCTCTGCACCGTATCTTCCCTGATATTCGCCTGAAGGAGAATTTCCGTATCTTCCCTGATATTCCTGATTTCCACCGGCAGAGGTTCTTCCGGCATCCACTCTTTTGAGCTTTCTCAGCGGTTTCGGCTGAGGTGCCGGCTGAGATTCCTCTGTTAAAGTATCTTCAATTATTTCGTTGTCCTTCATTTAAGTCCTCTTTTCAGATTGCTGCTTCTTTCTTCTGTATGCAGTCTTGTGTAGAAATTATAGCCTTCTGCGGTACATATCGGAACAAGTCCGCCTTTTTTAACAACTGATTTCACGGAATACGCAAACGCTTCAAGCATCGCTTCGTTTAGGTTGCTGTACGAGAGTTTTCTCATTCTGTCAACATCCTTGTAATCTCTGTCAGCTGAAATAAGATCGCCGAGATAAACGATTTCCTCCAGTCTGGACATTCCGGCTCTGCCTACTGTATGAAAACGCACGGCATTCAGAATGTCTATATCCTCTACGCCGAATTCCGTCTTTATAAAGCTTGCGCCGGCAATTGCATGCCACAGCGAGCGTGTTTCCAGTTCCTCACGGCATACTGCAAAACCACACTTCTCCACAAGAGCCTTCTGCTCCTTATCCGGAAGCTCCTTGCATACATCGTGAAGAAGTCCGGCAAAATACGCCTTATCCGGATCTTCATTATATTTTACAGCAAGCTTTCTGCATTCAGCCGCCACATTCAGCGAATGATTATATCTTTTAGCAGAAAGGTGCTCTTTAAGATATTTTTTCTTTTCATCGGGATTGTAATACAATTTATTCTCACCTCTGAACGAATATAATCCCCTCATAGTAATATATTGTACTACATTTTTATCAAGATAGCAAGAGAAATTCTTATTTTTTGCAATTTTTTTTCTGATTTCTGTTGAGGATACCTCAACGGGCGCTACACAGCTTATATGGATTCTGTCCGATTTTCCAAGCTTTTCAGCATATCTGTGAAGTTCATCCAGATCGCCCTCATTTCTCGAAACCACGCATAATTCCACCTGTGAAAGTATCTCCTCATAGCAGAACCACTTATCAAATGAAAGAAGCATATCGCTGCCGACAAGAAGGAAAAGTTCTGCATCCGGAAAAAGCTCCCTGAAATGTCTTACCGTATAGACGGAATAACTTACACGGTCATTTTCAAGCTCGTAGGAGCTTACTTCAAGCTTGTTGCTTACCTTACAGGCAAGCCGGAGCATCTCAATTCTGTCCTTGTCTGACGCATATTCGTCACTTGAACGGTGCGGAGATTTCTTTGACGGCACCAGATATATCCTGTCAAGCCCGAATTCTTCTGCTGCTGTCAGAGCAAGGTGAATATGGCCGTTATGAACAGGATTGAAGCTTCCGCCGTAAATTCCGATTCGCATTATGTCACCTCTCTGCTCCATATTCTGCAATTATCTCAATAACGCCAATAATATGGCTGTTGAACTCATCAAGTTCCTCCGCTGGCACCCAGAATTCCTGATGATAGCTTCTTCCGACTGTCTGCACCTGATATTTTTCACAGAAGACATCATCAACTTCAAAGCGTGTCACGAATCCTTTGTTACCGTCTGCTGTATTCCATTTTTCTGCAATTTCTGTAGCGTACTTTTCATTAAGCACGGGATAGAATATTGGCTGCTCCGGAAGTCTTGGAGGAAATTTTCTGTATCCGCTGTCAGCAATGAGTTTCAGCTCCGCTTCACCGACAGGTCTGTAAAGTATCATATCACTTAGCCTTCGGGATATTCTCGATAACCGGCTCTTTGGGATTACGCTTGAAAAGCACGAATTTTGAACCGATCACCTGAACAACTTCCGAACCTGTTGCTGCTGAGATCTCATCGGCTGCTTCTCTTGCTGTATAGCCGGAATTTTCAAGAACTCTCAGCTTTATAAGCTCTCTTTTGCGGAGCGCATCCTTGATATCCTTGCACATCGCCTCAGAAACTCCGCCCTTTCCTATCTGAAATATAGTCTCATATGTTGAAGCTATACCACGAAGGTATGCTCTCTGTTTACTTGTAAGCATTATTCATTCACCTTTCCTTCAAGCAGCTTGTACAGTGCATTCATTGCTGCTCCTCTGTGACTTACCGCATTCTTTTCCTCGGAAGTCATTTCAGCCATTGTCTTGTTTCCCACAACAAACACCGGATCATATCCGAAACCGTTTGTTCCACGCTCCTCATGACCTATCATTCCTTCACATGTACCGTGTACCTCATCCGACTTTCCTGTCTTATCAAGGAATACGATAGAACACACAAAACGTGCTGTGCGCTTTTCATCGGGAACTCCCGCAAGCTCGTCAAGAAGCTTTGCGCATTCCTGACCTTTAGGGGCATATCTTGCGGAATATACTCCCGGCCCTCCGCCGAGAGCATCAACGCAAAGTCCGCTGTCATCGGCAAATACAGCCATATTCTCGCCGTATTTATCAGCGATTGCATTGTATACCTCTTCTGCTTTAATCTCAGCGTTTTCCTCAAATGTTGCACCTTTTTCGTCCGGATCGCAGTCAATATCAATATCGGCAAGCGACAGGACTTCTATTCCGAGCGGTGAGAGAATTTCCCTCGCCTCACGGAGCTTATTGGCATTATTCGTAGCCATTACAAGCTTAGTCATTATTTTTATCCTTTCTGCCGAAAAGTCTCTTGAAGAAGCCCTTCTTCTTTGGCTTTACTTCTTCCTCT
>JAFXEJ010000089.1 GCA_017513795.1 Ruminococcus sp. | reverse complement strand
GTGACAGGCTAGCGTTCTAACCAACTGAACTACCGGGCCAGTGGTGGGGACTACAGGGCTCGAACCTGTGACCCTCTGCTTGTAAGGCAGATGCTCTCCCAGCTGAGCTAAACCCCCACTGTTTTCCTCAGAGCTTTTTGTGTTCCGCCCTGACGACGATATTAATTATATCACAACTTTTTCGATTTGTCAAGCGTTTTTTGAAAAAAATTTCGAATTTTTTTAAATTTCTTGTTTTCGCCTGTATTTCGGTTAAAAATCGTGCCTTGTGCCGCATCTGATTCCATTTTTTTCAAAAATTTCTAAAATTTTTTCTATGCAGTCGAAGTCATTAAGACTGTCGTTGCAGACCGCTCCGTGAATTTCTTCGAGCATTGACTGCTCCATTTCCTTTATTAATTTGTTCACCGCTTTTTCAAGTTCTTCTTTATACATATACATCACCTTGCATTCCATATTATGTATTCATTATATAATTTTTTCGACTATATGTCAAGAGTATATAAATAATAAAATAGATAATGTATACAATATCTACTGTAAAGGAGAGTTATTATGATAAAACTTAATATCTTGAAATTATTATATAATAAAAACAAAACGAAATATTGGCTTTACAAGCAGCTTGGAATGAGCTATGGCAATTTTATAAAAATGGTCAACAATGAAACAAAAATGATAAAGCTCGAAAATATCGAAGCTTTGTGTCAGATACTTGAATGTACGCCAAACGACCTTTTTGTAATAACTGATGATTGAACCTCATCAAAATGGGCGAACATATGAGTTCGCCCGTTATATTTTATCGTGAATCATGCGGGACACACCTATCCCGTAATATCCTTCTCAAAAAGCCTGAGAACATCCATTTTCAGTGCCCTGTGTTCCGGCTTTGAAAGTGTCGGATCAGCCGAAAGAAGCTCCCGTGCACAGTTCTGCGCCATGTTCATCAGCTCCATATTACACGCAATATCGGCAATTTTCAGCGGCGGAAGTCCATGCTGAGCACTGCCGAAGAAATCTCCCGGTCCTCTCATTTTCAAATCTTCCTCCGAAATCTTAAAGCCGTCCGTCGTCGAGGACATTATCTTCATTCGCTTCACGCACTCGTCCGAAGTGTTGTCCGTGATGAGAATACACGAGCTTTCATGCTGTCCTCGTCCAACTCGGCCACGAAGCTGATGAAGCTGTGAAAGTCCGAATCTTTCGGCATTTTCGATGACCATTACCGCCGCATTCGGAACATCCACGCCGACTTCTACAACAGTCGTGCAGATAAGTACCTGAATTTCTCCCTCACGGAATTTCTTCATTGTGCGGTCTTTTTCGGCGGCACTCATCCTTCCGTGAAGCAAAGCCGTTGAGTACCCTTTCAGATTGCCGTTTGCAGCGTCTTCCGCATACGATTTCACAGCAAAAAGATCGCTTTCGCTGTCCTCTATCATCGGGCAGACTACATAAGCCTGACGTCCCTCGTCCAGCTTTTTCCGGACGAATCCGAATGCACGACTGCGAAGTTTTCCCGTAACAGCATAGGTTTCCACAGGACTTCTGCCCTTGGGAAGCTGAGTTATTGCCGATATATCGAGATCTCCGTAAATAATAAGCGCAAGCGTTCTCGGAATCGGCGTTGCGGACATTACAAGCTTGTGCGGAGAACTTCCCTTTTCCGCCAGTGCCGCACGCTGAGCAACTCCGAAACGATGCTGCTCATCCGTAATAACAAGCGCCAGCGATTTATAATTTACATCTTTCTGAATTATCGCATGAGTTCCCACGATAACGTCGATTTCGCCCTGTTCTATCTGCTCACGGACAGCGGCTTTTTTCTTTGCGGTCAGCGATCCCGTCAGCAGACAGACTTTCACGCCGAATGGTTCAAGAAAGCCCTCAAGCGTCCGGAAATGCTGTGTCGCAAGAATCTCAGTAGGAGCCATAAGCGCCGCCTGAACTCCGTTTTTTGCCGCAAAATAGCATGCCGCCGCCGCAACAGCTGTCTTTCCGCTTCCGACATCGCCCTGTAAAAGACGATTCATCGGAATATCACGGCACATATCTGAAATTATCTCACGGACAGCTTTCTGCTGATCTCCTGTCATTTCAAACGGCAGATTTCTTTCAAATTCCTGATAATCAACGTTCTCATCCATTTTAAAGGCTGTATTCCGGCGGCTGCGGCTTTTCATCATGGACATTCCGAGCTGTAATTTCAGCAGTTCGTCAAAGGCAAGTCGTTTTCTTGCAGTCTCAGACGCCGCCTCGCTTTCGGGGAAATGTATATTTTCCAGCGCCCAGCCAAGCGGACTCAGACCATACCGGCTGATTATGCTTTCCGGCAGAGTTTCGATTGATTCATCGTGAAGAAGATTCAGTGCCTGACGCATATTGGTTCTCACCATGCTGACTGAAAGTCCCTGTGTAAGGCGATATACAGGCTGAATCAATATTTTTTCGTCGGCACGGATATGCACCGGCGCAGTAATTTCCCTGCGGAGAAGATTTCCCGAGACTTTGCCGTACATATAGTACGTCTCGCCCTCTTTAAGCGCCTGAAATCCGTAGACGTTGTTGTAAATCACGATGAGGATATCATCTCTGCCGTCGCTTGCAGCCGCCTTGCATATCACAAGACCGCCCCTTATTCTCTGCGGCGGAAGCTTTCTGAAAATCGTGAGTTTCAGCACGCTGTATTCGTTCAGCGGTGCCTGACAGACCGGCACATGAGTGCGGAAATCAAGATACGCCCTCGGGATATGATAAATCAGCTCATACGGCGAGTTTATGCCGAGTTTACGGTATTTTTCGCCCCTTGCGCTGCCTACGCCTTTAAGATATTCTATCTGACCGAAAAGCTTTGACGGCATAGTCTCACCTCCATTCAAAATCAAAGGACGGACAATGTGTCCGTCCCTGAAAAATCAAATTTTATCTCTGTTCGCAAATCAGCTTGATAGCTGTTCTTTCCTCGCCGTCGATCTGGATATTAGCGAAAGCGGGAATGCAGATGAGGTCTATTCCGATAGGAGCGAGATATCCTCTTGCAATAGCGATAGCCTTGATAGCCTGGTTTGCAGCGCCTGCGCCGACTGCCTGAACTTCAACAGCCTTGTTCTCTCTGATAACGCCTGCAACAGCACCGGCAACTTTGTTTGGTGATGAATTTGATTTTACTTTTAAAACTTCCATGGTAATAACCCTCCTGTGAGTAAATTTTTTTGTGCGACTTTTAGTGCGCTGGTTAAGACATCCATAAAAACAAAATTAGTTTCTACGGATTTTCTTACTATTAATATACCATATCTCCAGTCAAATTGCAAGTGTTTTTCGAGAAGTTTGTGAATTATCTTATATTTATCCTCTCAATTTTGTGCGATTTGCCGCTTTTTTCATCAAAGGTTACTACAATTCCGCATAAAAAGCATTTTTCCTCGGACTCTCTGAACTTAACCGGCATACGGAAACGCAGTCTGTCAAGTGCCGGCTTTATCTCTACACCGAGGCAGGAATACTCCGGCCCTGTCATTCCGGCATCCGTTATATATGCAGTTCCGCTGCGAAGAATACACTCATCAGCAGTCTGAACGTGCGTATGAGTTCCGAAAACACCCGTAACTCTGCCGTCAAGGAAGAATCCCATTGCCTTCTTTTCAGAAGTAGCTTCAGCATGGAAATCCACAAAAATATTTTTTGTATCTGTATTTTCAAGTATTTCGTCTATCTTCGTGAACGGATTATCAAGCGGATCAAGTCCGACAGTGCCCATGAGATTCACAACAGCAACGGAATATGCTCCCATATCGAGAACGCATACACCCTTGCCGATACAGCCGCCCTCCGGATAATTTGCCGGACGGATAATATAATCCTCATCGTAAATTTCAAGAGCCTCTCGGCGGCGGAAAGCATGATTTCCGGTAGTGATAACATCCGCACCGGCACGGATTATCATATCAGCAGACTGCTGTGTGATTCCATTGCCCTGAGCGGAATTTTCGCCGTTTACGACGGTCACATCAACACCGTACTCACGCTTTATCTGCGGAAGCTTTGACCGCAGAAAATCACAGCCTGCCTTTCCGACAACATCCCCTATAAACAGAAGTTTTTTCATATTCCCTACTCCTTTATCCCTATAAGCATTTCCGCATTTTTATAAAAAATACTCTCTCGTTCTTCTTCCGACAACGGCAGACGATTTATAAGTGAAATTTCCTCCGCCGGATTATCCCACGGACAGTCACTTCCGAAAAGAACTCTGTCTGCTCCGTGAAGCCTGATAAGTCTGAGCATCTGCTCCTCGCTGATATAATTTGCAACTACGCCTGTATCAAGCCATATATTTTCGTACTTTCCGGCAATATACCGTTCAACGTCATCCCACAGCCTCATGCCGCCCATGTGTGCCGAAACTATCCTGAGATGCGGAAATTCTTCCGCAACTGTGGCGAAGCTTCGTGGAACTGCCCGTACCTCATCTTGTCCGTAAGGATCCCAGCCGCCGTGAAAAACAGCAATAAGTCCGAGTTTTTCCATTTCCTCGTAAAGCGGAAACATCCTCTCCTCGTCCGGACAGAAATACTGATACTCCGAGTGAAGCTTCACGCCGTACAGTCCCAGTGACTTTATACGGCGAAGCTCCTGTACTGCATCCTCAGCGTCGGGATGAACCGAGCCGCAGCAGAAAATCCCGTCCCCCATTATCTCAGCCGCCCAGTTGTTAATTGTCGTCTGCTGAGTGGGTTTTGTCGCAACAGGAAGTATCATTGCTCCGCTTATGCCGTTTTTACCCATGATTTTTCTCAGACCGCCAAGAGTTCCGTCCGTTGCCGGCTCGATTCCACTTGTTTCGCTCAGTCCGGAAACTGCACGTTCCGCAAGCTGATCTGTAAATGCATGTGTGTGGAAATCAAAATATTTCATGCGCCTGTCCTTTCGAATTCTATATTATCCACAGAACCAGCATAACTGCACCGGTAATGGCAGCAATGCTGAATAAAAATCCGCAGATGCACGTCGTAATCGCAAAACCGTCGAAAACACGTCCCAGCCGGCGATTAAGCATCACACGGTATGTCTTGTCTTTTTTGTATACAAATTCCGGTTCTGCCGGAAAAAAGCACTGATATTCCTTGCCCTCTATAATGTAGACGGCTGTTTTGAATTTTCTGTCGTCCTTTTTTTCTACGCCGCCGAAAACAGCTTCTTTCTTCTTTGAAAAAAGAAGAATCCCCATGAATATGATGAAAAATAACGCCGTCGCCAGAACTATCAGACCGAGAATTCCCAAAGCACCGATTATCATAAAATCCGCTCGAACTCCCAGTATTATACAAAGAACTACTATAATAACTATACCAAGAATAAATTCCATAGCTTTATCCTCCAAAAAACCTGTCTGGAATAACTGTGATTTTCTTATTAAAGGTTTATATGCATTTATTGGGGGAAACCTTTCTGAGGAAAGGTTTCCCCCAAGCCCCCTTCCAAAGACTTTTAATACTAATTTCAGCCGGATAGAGTGTGCATAAACAATAAGAAAATTATGTTTTTCTTCAAGCACACTCTATCCGGCTGAAATTTAATACTGAAAGTTTTAGGAAAGGAGTTTGAGGAACAACCCTTTTTCAAAAGGGTTTTCCTCAATCAAAACATATATAAATCTCTGATAAGATGATAACTGCTATTATACCGGACAGGTTAATTATAGCATATATGAAATTTTTCGTCAATTTATTTCTTTGAAACAGCCTCTCTGACCATTCTGAGAATCTGTGTAACGGCAAAAGGAATTACAGCAAATCCGACTACCTGAAGCAGATTTACGGCAGTAAAGTCATTGCTTACATTCATGAAGCCGTGTACAGGAGTTATCATAAGGGCGCACACAAGGAAAAGTGCTCCGGCAAGGAATGCACCGATTGAGAACATATTCTTTGTGAAGCCAAGCTTGGCAAGTGAGTATTTTCCACGGCTGTCAAAGCCCTCAAAAAGACGTGCAAGACAGAGTGTTCCGAATGCCATTGTGCTTGCCATAGCAGCTGAAATGCCGTTTCCGATCATGAATGCAGCCATTACGCATGAAGCTATCATGATACTGTGAACAAGGATATACACGCTTGTTTCCTTGTTGAGAATGGATTCCTTGGATGAACGTGGTTTTTCCTTCATAACTCCGGGCTGCATAGGCTCCATACAGAGAGCAAGCGCCGGAAGTGAATCTGTAAGAAGGTTGATGAACAGAAGGTGTACCGGACTGAAAGGCAGCGGCAGATTGAGAATTGTAGTCAGAAGAACTACAAGGATAGCAGCGGCATTTCCGGCAAGAAGGAACTTGATAGCGTTCTTGATATTGCCGTAGATGCAGCGTCCGTTTGCGACAGCCTTGACGATAGTAGCAAAGTTGTCATCTGCAAGAATCATTGAAGCGGCATCCTTTGAAACCTCTGTTCCGGTGATTCCCATTGCAACGCCGACGTCAGCTTTTTTAAGCGCGGGAGCGTCATTTACACCGTCGCCGGTCATGGCAACTACCATTTCCTTAGCCTGCCACAGACCAACGATTCTGATTTTGTGAACAGGTGAAACTCGTGCATATACGGAGATTTTCTCCAGCTTTGCAGAAAGTTCCTCGTCAGAAATATTATCAAGTTCGGTACCGTCCATAGCGATATCGCCGTCCTTGTAGATACCGATTTCCTTAGCGATAGCAACAGCAGTAAGCTTGTGGTCGCCTGTAATCATGATAGGCTTGATTCCGGCAGAAATACACTCTGCAACGGCAGCCTTGCTTTCCTCACGGGGAGGATCAGTCATAGCCGCAAGTCCGACGAAGATGTAATCGCACTCATCATCGAGAGTAACTGCGGCATCTGTTTTGAGTATCTTCTTCGCAAAGCAGAGAACTCTCATGCCGTTTTCAGAGTAGCCGAGGTTTGCTCTTTTTATTTCCTCTAAATCCTCAGGATTAAATGGACGGATATCTTCATCCTCAAGAACATATCTCATTCTCGGAAGAAGAACATCAACAGCGCCCTTTGTGAATGCTGTACGCTCACCGTTGAAGTTGTGTACAGTTGTCATGAGTTTTCTGTCGCTGTCGAAAGGAATTTCGTCGATACGGGGATTTTCTGTACGGATTCTGCTGTATTCCTCATCGCCGAGATAAGCAGACAAAGCTGTTTCAGTAGGATCACCAAGCCATGCATCGCCTGATTTTGCGGCATCGTTACAGAGTGCCATAGCAAACTTGAGTTCCTGAGTTGCACGGAAGCTGGGAGCCGTTGTATCACGGACTGTCATTTTATTCTGTGTAAGTGTACCTGTCTTGTCGGAGCAGATGATAGATACACAGCCAAGTCCCTCAACAGCCTTGAGATCCTTGATAATAGCCTTCTGCTTTGACATCTTCTGTGTACCGATAGCAAGCGAGATAGTGATAATTGAGCTGAGAGCCTCAGGAATTGCGGCAACTGCAAGAGCTACTGCAAACATCATAGCGTCAACAACAGGCTTGTCGTTGAGGAAGTATGTCATGAGGAATACGCCGATACAGATAGCAATAACGGCAATGGAAAGAATCTTGCTGAACTTGTCGAGACTTACCTGAAGCGGAGTCTTTTTCTTCTTTGCATTCTGCATGAGTGAAGCAATCTTACCGATTTCAGTGTCCATTCCGACAGCTGTAACAACTGCCACACCACGTCCGTTGGAGATATTTGAACCGCTGTAGATCATATTCACACGGTCGCCGAGAGGAAGTTCATCCTTTTCGATAGTGTCAACAGACTTTGTAACGTTGAGTGATTCTCCGGTGAGAGCACTTTCGTTTATCTGGAGTGAAGCCGCTTCAAGAAGACGTCCGTCAGCAGCGGCAACGTTACCGGCTTCAATGAGGAGGATATCGCCGACTACAACCTCTGATGCCGGAATTTCCGTCTGAGCGCCGTTTCTGATAACTCTTGCATTGGGCGAACTCATAGCCTTGAGGCTGTTGAGCGATTTCTGAGCCTTGACGTGCTGTGCGGTACCAAGAATAGCATTCATGATAAGAACAACAAGGATAACGATAGTACTTCCTATCTCGCCGCTTATCATTGAAACGATCGACGCAATTATGAGGATCGCAACAAGAAGATCAGCGAACTGCTCCAGAAACACCATAAAGATGCTTTTCTGTTTTTCCTCGGTAATGGCATTTTCGCCGTATTTCTGACGGCTTTCGGTCACCTGAGCGTCAGTCAGACCTTTTGTTCTGTCAGAGCCAAGCTGACTGATTACTTTTTCTCCATCCTGATTAAAGTAATTCATATTCTCTTTCTCCGTTTCTTTAAATATGTGGGAATACTCATCCGCAGACATAAAAAAGGCTTTTATTGCAGCCTGACACGAAAATTCATATCAAGGTGCAATAAAAGTCTTGCTAAAGCATATGCCCTGTCCGCCCGACAGCTGAGCTGTGGTTGTGGCGATGCGAACACCCGACTATATGTCGGGAAGCTACTCCCTTTTACATTTAATATAATATCATTATTCACAAAAATTGTCAAGAATTATCATTTCCGGTTTTTGTAGAAATACTGCAAAAAACAGCCACATTTTCTGTGCAACTTTTCTCCGTATACATTAAATCACCGTCATTATCACCAAATCAATGCAGTATAATTATACCAAAACACCATATTTCAGAAACATTTTGTATTATCACTTGAAAAAAGCCGCAACTAATGATATAATATAAGAAATCTTTAATTATTCCCATGGAGGTGGAATCATTAATGGACGCTGGTCCTGACGGCAGCCCTGATAATTTCGATAATAAATATGTATATCTCAGGCACGGTCTGCACTATTATTATTTGTGCTAGGCTGTGTCTGTTTGCGCTTGTACACTTTTTTCTGTCATTAATATCATCAGGGGACGAACTCCCCGTATATCGGAGGTTTAATTTATTATGATCGGGCAGATAATTCTGCAAATTATTCTCATTGCTCTCAACGCTGTTTTCGCCTGTGCGGAAATCGCTGTAATTTCCATCAACGATGCACGGCTTGACAAACTCGCCGCAAGCGGCAACAAACGTGCTGTCCGCCTTAAAAAACTCACGGACGCACCGTCACGCTTCCTTGCTACGATTCAGGTCGCCATCACTCTCGCCGGCTTTATCGGTTCAGCTTTCGCTGCCGGAAATTTCGCCGGATATCTTGTTTCTCTCCTCTCTAAAACAGGAATCCCTGTTTCTGAGGAAATTCTTCATTCCGCTTCAGTTGTTATCATTACACTGATACTCTCCTTCTTCACGCTCGTTTTCGGAGAACTCGTTCCCAAACGTCTTGCTATGAAGAATCCTGAGAAAATCGCTCTCGGAATGTCCGGAATCATTTCATTTATATCAAAGGCTTTTGCTCCGCTGGTATGGCTTCTCAACGGCTCTACTAACGGAATCCTCAGACTTCTCGGCATTGATCCCAACAGCGAAGATGATACAGTTACAGAGGAGGAAATCCTCATAATGTCCGACGCAGGCGCAGAAAAAGGTACCATCGACGAGGACGAAAACAGAATCATCAAGAATGTATTCGCTTTCGACGATCTTACCGCCGATCAGATATGCACTCACAGAACTGACGTAAGCGTTCTCTGGAGCAGCGATACAACAGATGTATGGGAAGAAACCATCCACCGCACACGCCACTCGTATTTCCCTGTATGCGGCGAAAATGTTGACAATGTTATCGGTGTTCTTGACGCTAAGGATTACTTCCGCCTTGAAAACAAAGACCATGACAACATCATGGAAAATGCTGTCCGTGAGCCTTTCTTCGTTCACGAAAACATGAAGGCTGACAGGCTTTTTGAAGCTATGAAGCAGTCCGGTGCAAGCCGTTTTGCCGTTGTTGTCGATGAATACGGCGGTATGAGCGGAATTATCACCATTACCGACCTCGTTGAACAGCTTGTCGGCGATTTTGCTGAAGAAGAACCAGATCAAACCGGCGCAAGACTTGAACAGATCGAGGATGATACATGGACAATTCCCGGCGTGACAGCCCTCAGCGAAGTGTGCGAGGAGCTTGATATCGTTCTTCCGGCTGACAAGTACGAGACTTTCAGCGGTTATGTTATCGCTGTTCTCGGAGAAATTCCAGCCAACGGAACTCAGATATCAGTAACTTCTGACGGTCTTGACATTGACGTTCTTGAAGTAAAGCATCACCGAATTGAGCTTTGCAGAGTAAAAAAACTCCCCGCTGAGCTTTCAGAAGAATAAAAAACGGAGCATTTCCATATCAGGAAGTGCTCCGTATTATTTTAGGCGATACTGCACAGAAATTGTGCGGTATCGCCTTTAGTGTTATCAGTATATCTGCTGTCCCTGTGCAGGCGCAGTAGTAGTTGCAGTACCGTTGCCGCTGTCAGCAACAGTTACCTTGATCTGAACCTCCTGTGTTTCATCAGCAGCAGATTTCAGTATAACATAGCATTCGCCGGGTGCAAGAGCTGTGATATTTCCAAGACCGTCTACTGTAGCAACAGAAGTATCACTTGATGACCAGCGCTCGTGAGATTCATTTGAACCAGCCGGATATTCCTTTACAATAGGCATTTCTGACTCGCCTACGTTGAGATATACGCTGTATCTGTCAAGCTTGAATCCGCTTGTATTTACAAAAGGAGCTGTAGTTGTTTCCGGATTTACAGTAGTTGTTGTAACTGCCGGAACATCAGCCGGTGATGTTGTTGTGACTACCGATGTATTTGAGCCTGAATCCGTCTTTTTCTTGCCGCTGTCCTTTGATTTATCACTTGAACAGCCTTTAGCTATAAGTATAACGAATAACAGAACTAAAAAAGCTATGACAAAGAGTGCAGTGAGCTGTCTTTTTCTTGCAATTTCGCGTGTGATTCTTTTTCTCGGTCGCTGTGAATTGTTGTTGTCCATAACCATAAAATTCCTTTCTCTTTTTTCGGAGCAATACATTAAAATACATATGCTTTATATAAATCATTTTCCAATATTGCTCCACATATGTTCGCATTAATTATAACACATTATTCATTAATTGTCACGTCTTTTTGCACTGTTTTTTTAAAATTCTTCCACTTTAACATATATGAGAGCTTTTTTTCGTCATTTCCTACAAAATGCAAGGAAACTATACCCCTTATTTACTCTCTGAAAATCCCGAAAAATGATGACAAATCCTTGAAATTGTGATATAATATATATCAGATACTTAATTTACAGGGACGTGATAATCAAAAATGGACAAATATAAAAAGCTTGCCTTTAATACGATGATTTTCGCTATCGGAAATTTTGGCTCGAAATTCCTAGTAATCCTCCTGACACGACTGTATACAAGCAATATCAGTCCGGCGGACAGCTCTACCAAGGAGCTTCTTGAAATTACAGCCAATTTCCTTCTGCCGATCTTCACATTCTCCATGACCGAAGCGGTTATCCGTTACGGACTTGACAACAAATACCACAAAGGACAGGTATTCACTACCGCAACTATACTGAACAGCGCCGGTCTTGCAATAATGCTGATACTATCGCCGATATTCCGGCTTATAAGCTTCCTCGACTTCATAGACGGCTACACCATACTTCTGCTGATATACGTCTGCACGTCGGCTTTCAGGTCGCTTTGTTCGCAGTTCGTCCGTGCAAAGGGAATGGTCAAGCTGTTCTCACTTGACGGAATTTTCGCAACGCTTACGCTTTTCATCTTCAACATCATCTTCATCTCGAATCTTCACTGGGGCGTAAACGGATTCATGCTTTCTGTTATTCTTTCCGATCTCTGCTCTGCGATATTCCTTTTTGTCGCTGCGAAGCTTCACACTGATCTCAACATACGCTACTACAACAAGAAGCTCGCTACAAGCATGATGCGATTTGCAATCCCGCTTATCCCGACTGTTGTAATGTGGGTTATCACAGGATTTTCTGACCGTCTTTTCATCCGCTATATGCACAGCGACAGAGTTACTCTCGGAGAAAGTGCAGCTGGTATCTACGGATACGCAACGAAAATCCCGAATCTTATCTCAATGGTTTCGACTATTTTCTTTCAGGCATGGAATATGTCCGCTATTATGGAAAACAACTCCAAGGACAGAAGCCATTTCTACGAAAAAGTATACCGTGCGTATGAAGCTCTGCTGTTTATCTCCTCAGCTATGCTTATCGCCGGAGTTCAGATAGTTACGCCGATCTTTGTAACTGCTAAGAATTTCGGTGAATACGGCAGTGTATACATCTACACGCCTGTCCTCGTAATTGCGGCACTGTTCATGTGTCTTGACCAGTTCCTCAGCAGTATCTATACTGCAACGAAGCACACAAAGAATTCCTTCTGGACAAGCTTTGCCGCAAGTATGGCAAATATAGTCCTCAATTTCTTCCTCATTCCCGAATGGGGAATTCAGGGTGCGGCAATTGCCACATTCCTCAGCTATTACCTCTGTTTCTGGGCAAGAATCATTGATGCAAGATATTATATTCCTTTCCGCTTCAACGGAATCAATTCTCTGCTCAACACAATTGCGCTTTGCTTCATGTGCTGGTTTATCATTGCAAAACCGGTGTTCTACGTTCTCTGGATAATCCTTCTCCTTGCGTTTGTTGTATGGAGCAATTATAAGGCTCTTATGGAAACGGCAATGAAGCTTATCAAGAGGAGATAATACTTTGATATAAACAAAAGGCAGTCACGAATGACTGCCTGAGATTGTTGAAAAACATGAATTTCGTTTCGAAATTGCGGGCGTATAATATCCATTCCTACACAGAACAACGATATACAGCCAATTCGTAGGGGCTGATGCCTACATCAGCCCGGGACGATGTGGGCATCGTCCCCTACAACATACTTTTTCTACACGCTGAGGCAGTCACGAATGACTGCCTTTTTTGCTGTCAGGGAACGATATCGCCGTCCGTTTATTTTTGCCATAAAACAAGGGCGGATCATGTCCGCCCCTGAAATCACTTCAAAGCCTTTTCAAGCCATACGCTGGCAATGTCAAGCGCTTCGTAAAGTCCGCATTCCTTCTCGGTATTCTTTACGAACGCCTTCATCGGGTCAGCTGTCTCTGTGGACATCTGTATTACACGAACCTTTGAAGCTGTCTTTGCTCCTTCGACTTCTTTTGTGTCAAGTATCTGTATCCAGATCACATACGGATCTGACATATAACCGTAATATATCTCATTACCCTTTCTTACAAGAGGATAACCCTTATACATCAGAAAATTTTCGTTCATTATATAGTACCTCCGTCAAAATATTATTTCCATGTTGTTAAGAATTCTTCACCGGTTTCAAGCCTTCTGACGTTTTCAATGAGGTTATCAACATAAGCACGGCTTCCGAAGAATCTGCATTCTCCGTTTACCGCTACAAGAACCGTCATCGGAGAATAATCATAAAACTCGAATTTATAGTCCCTGTTTACATAACCGTCAGTGTATTCCAGTACTGCAAGAGGTTCGCCTGTGGGAGTCACCTTTTCAATTACAAGGTCCTCAGCGTTTGCGGATACAAGATACTTGTAGAAACGTCTGAAACGCTCATACTGTATCTCCTCGCCGTTAAGCTCGGCTGTGAAATCCTCAGCAGTATTGTTTGTTTCCTTTGCCGGATCAATCGGTGCAAGCTTGAATACATTCTTTTCTCCGGTGCTCAGGCTGATCGAAAGATCGGTGATGTTCCATACAGTATTGCCCACCATGATTCTGGATGCAATATCAACAGGCATTACAGTTACCCACGGAGCTTTATCAGCTGAAAGTGTGTAAATAACCTGTCCGTCCTCGAACATCGCATAGCAGAACTGTCCCTTATCTTCCTCGTTCTGCATTTCGCTGAGAAGCAGAACATAATCATTTCCGTCATCGCACTTCATTTCTGTGCGGCAGAAAGGTTTGTCAAGACCGGCATTTTTCAGATCATCAGCTGTACAGCGGTATGCATATACATCAGTTGCAGTAAGACCGAACATTCCGTGTGTGATTTTCGAGGACTGCTCAACATTGAGATATGAGCTGAGCGGCTCAATCATCTCGTGTGTTGCAGAAGTTCCGCCGGCATTGCTGTCTGTACTTGTTTCACTCGGTTCAAGAACTATTCTGTAGTCGATATCCTCTCTTTCAAGAACAAGGCTTTCAACAATAGGCATATCATCCTCTGCCGGAGATTCAAGCATTGATCTGCTGATAAAATCTGCTACCGTCTTGTAATAATTCGCAACACGGCTGTTTTCGATGATATACACATCATTGCTGCCTTCTACTCTGAAATATGACTTTGTTGTATCTACAGGATTCTTGATTCCAACATAGTATTTTACTTTCTTTCCGGAGTCATAAGTCATTTCTGCGGTGATTTCCGGATTGTCAAGACCATACTTTGAAAGATCCTGACAGTTTTCAGATATAAGTCCGGCTGACTGGATTCCGTTGACATTGTTTACAAGTGTAGCAACTATACCTGTATCTATGTCAAGATCTTCGCAGCCCTTGATGCTGTACTTTGCAGCTATCTGCTCTGTCGGCGGCTCGATCATAACGATATCGAACTCGTCATCGCTGTTCTTTACATGAAGCTCTGAGACAAGACCTTCCTGAGGCACCTCGCCGTCGCCGACAAGGATGATACCGCTTCCGGAAGGAACTGTTGTTGTTTCAACAGCCGGTGTATCTGTACTGTCAGAGGATTCGCTGCCGGACTTATCCGTAAGCTTCATAACAGCAAGTCCTCCGCCGAGAACAGCAAGTACTCCGCCAAGAGCAATTATTCCTTTGACCTCTTTTTTCATCGATTTCTTCTCCTTACGAGTACTGCAAGACCTATAAGTGCAACGCCTGCCGCAATTACTACTATAAGAATTATGATTATTTTTGACTCATTTGATGTTGGCGCAATGTAATTCTGCTGGAGCGCCTTTTCGGGAATTACAGCACTTACTTCCTTGCCGTTTGCAATATTCAGAATGTTGACAGCAATATTGGCATTGTTGTAGGCACCTGTCTGCTGGATATATTCCTTTCTGAACATCTCGCTGCCGCCGAACACGATAACTCGGCTTGTAAGCATATTGAACTGATCTGTGGAATCCTGCATGCTTCTTTCAGACATAGCAGCGCCGAGTCTCTCGCCCTTGGCTAAGTCGTTTTCATTTCCTTCTGCTATGGAAACTGTATACGCCTGTGAAGTTGTCATAAGAAGGGGCGTAGTTTTATTCTGGTTGTTCTTGTTGAGAAGTACAACAGATCTTGTCATAGGAGAAAGTACAGGCAGAGATTCATTGGGAAGTTCTCCCACATAAGCCTTGTCGCCCATTAACAGTCTGATATTACGGGGATCTGTACCCATGTAATGTGATTCGTCAACAATTCCTGATTTTTCTACCTCGAGACTCCAGTCAGCAAGGAATTCGTCAAGATTCGGTGATTCTACGTTCATAAGGCTGGGAATGTAAAGAAGATTCTTTCCGTACTTTTCATCATTGTAGAGAAAGTCCTGAAGCTTCTTGATGCCATCCTCAGTGAAGTCGTTCTGCGGCATGGGAATTACTACCATATCATACTTTTCAGTATCAAGCTCGTCATTGATGATATCAACAGAAGTACACTCATATCCGTTCTTGTTGAGAAGTTCCTTTTCGATGGAATCAACGATCACAGCATCATCTGATCTGTAGATATTCTGTCCGTTGACAGTCTTTACAACAGCAACGTCAATGATATTTGTATCAACAACGTTCATGATATCAGAAGTAAGTCTGCTTTCTCCGGCAAAAACGAGTGAGAAAGTATTGTTCTGCATTGCAGCCTCGTCAACTGCAAGCATTCCGACAATATCAGCTGCGGGAATAACTCTTACATTTTCTCCGGATGCAACAACAATACTGTTTGCAGTAATTTCTCCGCCGTCATAATTTGACTGATACTTTGTAACTGCGTCAGGATCAATGCTGAGGTCAACATATTTAACGTTGATGTTTCCCTTTCCGTCACCCTTCTTTGAATACATTTCGTACTTTTCAAGGATAACGGGAATCATATCATACGGAACTTCAATATTTTCATTGTAGTTTGTGCCGTAATACTGATTCATCATCTGAAGCTGATAGCTCATCATATCCGACTGATTCTTAGCTATAACATCGAAATCGCTCTTAGGCATGGTAACAAGAATGTCAACATCCTTTTCAAGTGCTTCAAGAACATCAATGGTTTCTTCGCTGAGATCATATCTCTTGTCCTTTGTAAGGTCGATTTTCATGGGAGTACGCTTTTCCATTTCAATCGCCATAAAGTTGACAATGATAACGATAGCTACTACAATAGCAGTAGTTATAATGGACATAGATCCATATTTTATCTTTTTCATTCCGCCGGGTTTCTTTGCAGAAGTCTCAGCAGAAGCCTTTTTTGTCTCTGTTTCATTATTCTTCATGATATATCACACCTTCCTTTCATTAATTATCAGCTCCAGCGTCTCTTCTCAAGAACTCTTACTGTAAGGAAGTTAAAGAGAAACGCTGTACTAAGGAAGAAAATAATGCTGGACAGGCTGAATACGCCCTTTGTAAATTCGTAATAACGTGTTCTGAATGAAAGTGCTGTGAGAATTTCACGGAATGTCTCATCCTTAACCCTGATGAGAAGTGTTTCGTCAAACAAGTAGAAAATAAGCATTACAACGAAGCTTACTACAGCAGCAGCCATCTGGTTTTCAGTGAGTGATGATACAAAAATACCGATTGCAATGAATGCAGCTCCGAGGAAAAGCATAGCAGTAAAGTTACCGATAAGCGATGTCCATACCACGCTGCCGAGGTATCTCAGTATAAGCGCATACACGAAAACAATGCACTCTGCGATCACAAAAAGTGTGAAAGCCGCAAAGAATTTGCCGAGGACTATTTCCCACAGGCTTATGGGCGCAGTAAGAAGTCCCTGATCTGTTCTGTTTTTCTTTTCCTCACTGAGAAGTCTCATGGTGAGTACGGGAATAAGGAACAGGAACATGATGAACATGCTGGCAAACATGGGTGATGTATCTGAAATTCCCGACTCAATTACCTCTGTGTAGAAGAAATAGCCGGAAAAAGCATAGAATACTGTGAGAAAAACATATCCGAGACCGGATGTGAAGAAAGAACCCATTTCACGTCTGTATATAGCACCCATTATTTGTCACCTCCTGCATTTTCTGTATCTTCTGTCTTTTCAGCCGGAGCTTCTTCTGCTGACTTTTCATCAGCAGCTTCGGCTTCTGCGTTGCCTTCTGTCACAAGATTTATTCTTACTTTGGATTTTTTGCCCTTCTTTTCAAGACCTATCTGCTCTCCCATTGTTATCTTGAGGAAGATATCTTCAAGTGTGAGGTCTGAGAGCTGGAGCATCATGATATTCCAGCCGTTTTTGCTGCATATCTTGTTGAGCTCACGGCGGACATCAGTTTTGCCGTCTGTCTCGATATCATAGTCGTAGATACCCTTTTCACGCTCCATATCAGCACGGACATACTTCACGCCCTCAATGCTGCGGATAGCTTCGGTTATCTTCTCCTTGTCTGATGCTGTATGAGTTTCACCCTCGATACGCATAGTCATCTTGTGCTCGTTTGTGATGTTCTTTGCGATCTCGTCGGCAGTACCGTCAGCGGCAACAGTTCCCTTGTTGATGATGATGATTCTGTCGCAGACTGCCTGAATTTCCGGCAGAATGTGGGATGAAAGAATTACAGTATGCTTCTTTCCAAGCTTTTTGATAAGAGTTCTTATCTCGATGATCTGATTCGGGTCAAGACCTACAGTAGGCTCGTCGAGAATAAGCACAGGCGGATTGTTTATAAGCGCCTGAGCAAGACCTACTCTCTGCTTGTATCCCTTTGAAAGATTCTTGATAACTCTCTTTCTTACGTCAGATATCTTGCAAAGGCCGCATACGTCGTCAAGATGTGCCCTTCTCGGAAGCTTGCACTTTTTGAGGTCGAACATGAAGTTGAGGTATGCGTCAACGGTCATATCAAGATAAAGCGGAGGTATTTCAGGCAGATATCCGATATTTGCCTTTGCCTCCTTCGGATTTTCAAATATATCCTTGCCGTTTATGAGAATCTGTCCGGAGGTGGACGAAATATAGCCGGTAAGCATATTCATTGTTGTGGATTTTCCGGCGCCGTTAGGTCCGAGAAATCCCAGTATCTCGCCCTTTTCGACTGTAAAGCTTATATCATTTACAGCAAGCTTTTCGCCGTACATTTTAGTAAGGTTTTTAACCTCTATCATCAGGTTTCCTCCTTAATTTTTTCTTCTGACAGAAATTTTCTGCCGTATCTTTATTATGTTATCGCTGTATTGTGAAAGTATAGTGAAAATACTATGAATTTTTCTTAATATTTCGTTATGCTGTCGGAAACGTCCTTTGAGATCTGTTTTTTCAGCTCGTCCAGCGAATTGAATTTCACTTCCGGACGCAGAAATTTTCTCAGCACGATATCTATGCTTCTGCCGTAGATATCTCCGCTGAATCCGATGATGTGAGTCTCCGCAAGAGGAGAGCTTTCTGCACCGACTGTCGGCTTTACACCGATATTCGTCACGGAATCATAGCTTTTCCCGTCTATAACCGCAGTCGAAGCATACACCCCGAATGCCGGAACAAGCTGTCCGTCTGCGAAAAGCTGATTGACCGTCGGAAAATCTATTGTTCTGCCTATCTGTCTGCCGTGAACAACTTTTCCGGAGATCATGTACGGCATACCCAGAAGTCTTTCTGCCTTTTCAATTTCACCGTTCAGAAGCAGCTGACGAATTTCACCCGAAGATACGGTAACCCCGTCAATCTTAACATCGTCTGCCGTATGCACCTCAAAACCGTAAATTTCACCGAAACGTTTCAGATCCTCAACACCGCATGAAGCGCCCCTTCCGAATCTGAAATCATTCCCGCAGCAGACTGCTTCCGCATTAAGAAATCTGTTCTTCAGTATTTTTTCGCAGAATTCTTCACCGGTAAATCCGCAGACATCCTCAAAGTCCACGAAATGTATATTTTCGCCTGAGAATCCAAGATTCTGAAGCGTATAAAATTTCTGGCTCCAGTTGTATACATAACCGTCCTGACCGCTTGTCTTGCGGAGTACTGCCGAAGGACTGAACGAGAAAACAGCCGGTGTAAGCCCGTTTTCTTTCTGCCTGAGCGCAAGGTCAAGCACGGCACGGTGTCCGAGATGAACGCCGTCGAATATTCCGAGAGCAACGGCACATTTTTTTATGCACATAGTCTCACCTCAGATGAAATTCTTTTCGACACGAAGAACTCCGGCTTCACGGTCAGTGACCGCCGTACCGATAAAGTTCCTGTCGCTGCCGTAGACGCTGTATCTGTCTGTATCCGGCAGTATATTGCGGACTCTCCCGATATCAAGCTTCACACCGTTGCTGTACATCCTCGTCTGTACGGGATTGAGATGAAGCTTCGGCAGAGAATCAAATATCCTCTCTATCGGAATGATAAGCTCCTCTGTTCTGCCCTCGTCTGCTGCCTTCTGAATTTCATCAAGCGTATAGCATTCATCCAGCATAAAGCCGCATGAGGAATCCCTCACAAGCGAGGTCATTATTGCGCCGCAGCCGAGTTTTTCGCCGATATCATTTATAATGGTACGGACATAGGTACCCTTTCCGCATGATATTCTGAGTACGCCCTCACGGGTATCGGGATCATATCCGGATACGCTGAGAGAATACACCTCTATCTCCCTCGGAGTACGCTCAACCTCTATGCCTTGTCGTGCAAGGTCATAAAGACGCTTTCCGTTTACCTGAACAGCAGAATACATCGGCGGAAGCTGCATTATATTTCCGGTGAATTCCGGAAGTACCGCAAGTATATCCTCCTCGCCGACAGCCTTTCCGGAACATTCGCTGACATTTCCCCATACATCCTGTGTATCGGAGGTGTATCCCAGTCTGAATCCGGCAAGATAGCTTTTTGTGTTGTCAGGTATTATGTCACAGGCTTTTGTAGCTGTACCCACAAAAACGGGAAGAACTCCCGTTGCCATGGGATCGAGAGTTCCCCCGTGACCTAATCGTTTTATTTTCAGAATTCCACGAAGCTTTGCAATAACGTCGAAGGATGTGAAATCCTCCGGCTTGTTTACGCATAGTATTCCGTTCATGACAGTGCCTTTCTTACGGCTTCAACAAGAATTTTCTTTGCGTCCTCAAGAGAGCCCTCAAGAGTACATCCGGCAGCCTTTGCATGACCGCCTCCGCCGATAGTCTGGCATATCTCCGAAACGTTTACATCGTAGGCTGAACGGAACGAGCACTTGAAAACGCCGTCCTTGCGCTCACGCATAAGAATTCCTACTTCTGTATTTTCAAGCTGTATCGTCATGGGCGCAAAGCCTTCAAGCTCCTCCATAGGCACGCCCATTTCGTGCATCATAGCCTGTGTTACGGCAACTATAACAAGCTTGCCGTCAAGATATTCTTCCATAAGCTCGCTCAGCTTGCTTTCCAGCATGATTCTGCCTCTGGATTTCACCTCAAACATATAGCGGTTTATCCGTGCGAAATTGATATCATAATTTCTCATCATTTCCGCTGCTATCTCGTGTGCACGGGGAGTTGTGCAGTCATACTTGAAGCATCCCGAATCAGTAGCGATACCCGTATAAAGACAGGTCGCACAGTGCTTGGTTATTTCTACGCCCATGAACTTCGCAAGAGCATAGATTATCTCGCATGCTGCTGTAGCTTCGCCCTGAAGCAGAGTTTTTTCCGCATAATTCTTGTTTGAGATATGGTGGTCGATACAAAGCTGTACCTTATCGCCGTAGATATGCTCATAGTCGCCCATAAGCTTTACATCGGCTATATCAACAGCAATGACAGTTTTCGGCTCAAAATCGCCGTACTGATTGCTGCCGTCGGTCATGAATGCATATCGTTGCGGAAACTCATCGCTGCATACAACCTTGCTGCGGATACCCAGCTGTGAAAGGATATCCTGCAAGCCGAAGCCTGCTCCGATACAGTCGCCGTCAGGATTGCGGTGAGTTATGATAACTGCATCCTCGCAGTTTCTCAGGAATTTTTCTGCTTCACTGAATCCTATATACATATCGTACCTCCCTTAAATAAGATCATTCAGCTTTTTGCTGATTTCAGCGCTTCTTTCAATAGAATTATCAGCGATGAAAGTAAGTTCAGGCGATTTCCGCATTTTCAGCCTGTGAAAAAGTTCTCTGCGGATGAATCCGGCAGCACTTTTAAGTCCCTTGACGGATTCCTGTGCCTTTTCTATTCCCGCAAAGCTTGAAACATATATCTTGCAGTTTGACATATCTCCGGACAGATCAGTCCTTACGATAGTAAGCATGCTGTCGATTCTTGGATCTTTGAGTTCACGCAGAATCGCTGTCATTTCTCTTTTTATATCTTCAGCCATACGGCTTCCTTTAAAATTCGGCATAATTTCCTTTCTATATAAAACGGGTTCAGATATTTACAGTGAAACTCTGACCGGCAGAAGATTTTTCGTTCTCCCCGCCCTCGTCAGACATTGTATGATCCGGCTCGTCACCCTCAGTGGGCGCCTCGAAAAAGCCTTCTCCGAAAATCTCGTCAGAGAATGCTTCTTCCTCCTCACTCATACTGTAATCGGGAATTTCTTCATCGTCCCCATCTTCATTGTAGTAAATATCGGCATATTTGTGATACTCAGGTTCAAGCTCCCTGTCGCTGACAGGACGTTCTACTCCCATGAGATCCTCAATCATATCGTCCTGTTCTTCAACCGGACTGCACTGACCGAGAAGAATTCTTCTGACTGACTCAAAAAAGTATATATCAACCGGACCAAAGTCCTTCCACGCCAATGCTTCCTTGCAGTACTGAAGCATATCGGCGTTGCTCATTCTGCTGTATTTCATGAGTATGCCCCCTTTACATCTGGGACAGAACCGCACAGTCTGTGTGCGGCAATGCCCTTAAATTTTTTCAGACTTAATCAGTCTTCCCTGTATTCTTCAACAAAGTATGTTTCGAAGATATCGCCTTCCTTGACGTCGCTGAACTTTTCAAGGCTGATACCGCACTCATAACCGTCGGCAACTTCCTTGACATCGTCCTTAAATCTCTTAAGGCCAGAAATCTTGTCGTCTGCGATGATGATTCCGTCACGGACAACTCGAACCTGACAGCCTCTCTGTGCCTTTCCGCTGAGAACGTAGCTTCCGGCTACCATTCCGACGTTGGATATCTTGTAAACCTGACGAACCTCTACACGTCCGAGTTCAACATCTCTGTACTTAGGAGCAAGCATACCCTTCATAGCAGTTGTGATTTCCTCGATAGCGTCGTAGATGATTCTGTAAAGACGGATATCAACACCGTCTCTTGCCGCACTTTCAGAAGCAACGGGATCAGGTCTTACGTTAAAGCCGACGATGATCGCATTTGAAGCGTTTGCAAGCATTACGTCGCTTTCCTTTACTGCGCCTACTGCGCCGTGAATTACTCTTACTCTTACCTCGTTGTTGGAGAGCTTTTCAAGAGACTGCTTTACAGCTTCAACAGAACCCTGAACGTCAGCCTTGACGATTACAGGAAGTTCCTTTATTTCGCCCTCTGCGATCTGGCTGAACAGGTTGTCAAGTGTAACCTTGCGGTATGCATTGAACTGTTCCTGCTTAGCCTCATGCTTTCTCTTTTCAACGAGTTCTCTTGCAAGTCTTTCATCCTCAACAGCATTGAAGATATCGCCCGCACTCGGAACATCTGCAAGACCGGTGATCTCTACAGGAACGGAAGGTCCTGCGCTCTTTACAGTTCTGCCCTTGTCGTTTGTCATTACACGAACTCTGCCCACAGCAGTTCCTGCGATAAGAACATCACCCTGCTTGAGAGTACCGTTCTGTACAAGAAGTGTTGCGATAGGACCTCTGCCCTTGTCAAGACGTGCTTCGATAACTGTTCCCTTTGCAAGACGGTCAGGATTAGCCTTGAGTTCCTTGACTTCTGCAACGAGAAGAACGTTTTCAAGAAGATCATCAAATCCCATGCCTGTCTTGGCTGAAACAGGAACACAGATTACATCGCCGCCCCATTCTTCGCATACGATGTCGTACTTTGTAAGTTCTTCCTTGATTCTGTCAGGATTTGCGCCTTCCTTATCCATCTTGTTGATAGCAACGATAATGGAAATTCCGGCTGCCTTTGCGTGATTGATTGATTCAACAGTCTGCGGCATGATACCGTCGTCTGCGGCAACTACGAGGATTGCGATATCAGTTGTATTCGCACCTCTTGCACGCATTGAAGTAAACGCTTCATGTCCGGGAGTATCAAGGAATGTGATGTCCTGTCCGTTTACGTTTACCTGATAAGCACCGATGTGCTGTGTGATTCCGCCGGCTTCTCCAGCGGCAACGTGAGCGCCTCTGATACGGTCAAGAATGGAAGTCTTACCGTGGTCAACGTGTCCCATAACGCATACAACGGGACATCTTGGCTCGAGATTTGTATCGTCATCGTCGCTGTCGTCGATAAGACGCTCCTCAATGGTAACGATAATTTCCTTTTCAACCTTTGCACCGAGTTCCTCAGCAACGAGAGAAGCTGTATCGAAGTCGATTTCCTGATTGATAGAAGCCATGATTCCGAGTCCCATAAGCTTCTTGATAACGTCAGTAGCTGTTACTTTAAGACGTGAAGCAAGCTCGCCTACTGTAATAGAATCGGGAATAAGAACCTTGAGCTGCTGCTTTCTTGCACGTTCCAGCTCCAGTCTCTTGAGCTTTTCAGCCTCAGTTTCCTTTCTGGAGAACTGCTGGCGGTTTCTCTGGCTGGACTTCTGGTTGATCTTCTGCTTCTTGGAGGAATAATTTTCTCCGCCGTGCTTCTTGTTATTTCCGGATGCCATCTGATCGTAGCGCTCGTTGTACTTGTCAAGATCAACATAGCTTCCTCTTGTATCAACAGTTCTTCTCTGAGTAGAAGTCTGAGCTGTCTCTGAGCTGAAGGATACATTAAGCTTTGTTCTCTCGCCTCTGTCCTGAGCCTTAGCCTGAGGCTTATCCTTCTTGTCGTTCTTCTTTTTATTGGGATTCTGCTTTACTTCGGGTTTCTTTTCTTCTGCCTTTACAGGTTCATCCTTTGCTTCGGGCTTCTTTTCTTCTGCCTTTACAGGTTCAGCCTTAACCTCCGGCTTCTTTTCCTCTGCCTTTACGGGTTCAGCCTTAACTTCCGGCTTCTTTTCCTCTGTCTTTACAGGAGCCGGCTTTACTTCCGGCTTCTTTTCCTCTGCCTTTACGGGTTCAGTCTTTGCTTCGGGCTTCTTCTCCTCTGTCTTGGGAGCTTCGGGCTTCTTCTTAGGTTTTTTTGCCGGAGCAGGCTTCTTTTCAGCAGTTTCCGGTTCTGCCTTCTTTACAACTGGCTTGGGCTGATCCTTTGAAGCAAAATATCCGTCAAATGAGCTTACCTCATTTGCCTTTGTATAGTGCTCAAGAAGAAGATTCATCTCGTCCTCTGTAAGAGATGATCCTGACTTCTTCTTAGTATCTCCCTTTTCTGCAAAATAACTTAAAATCTCCTGTGATGAAACATTGAGATCCTTTGCTGCGTCACTTAACTTTATCTTTTTTGCCATAGGCTGTATTACCTCCATTAATTTCTCCGCTTATATCTGCGGATTCAAGGTTATTCATTATTCAATTGTATATGTCAATGCAGTTGGAATATCCCATTTTCTGCAATTATCTGAGAAGCTTTGCGAAACCGTCGGCAAATCCTTTGTCGCAGACAGCTATGACTGCTGCCGACTTTCCCGAAAGACGTCCTATATCGTCTTTTGAAAGTCCCGACGGAAGATGTACTGCTTCGTACTTGTCACAGCTGAATTCCACTTCCTTGACGGTCTTTGCAGATGCGTCAGAAGCGGTAATGATACAGTATACCATTCCTTTTTTCAGAGCCTCAATCGCCGGATCAAATCCTTTGACTGCCTTTCCCGCCTTGAAACAGATCGTAAGCAGATCAGCTGTTTTCCTGTTCTTTTCCGAGTTCATCAAGCATCACCTCATAAACGGCTTCATCTATTCTGCATGAGAATGATTTTTCAAATCTTCTGCCTTTTCTCGCCTTTTCAAAGCATTCTGTACTGCGGCAGATATATGCTCCTCTGCCTGATTTCTTTCCGGTAAAATCAAGACTGATATCGCCCTCCGGAGATTTAACGGCACGGATAAGTTCCTTTTTCTGTTTCATTTCGCCGCAGCCGAGACACATTCTCATGGGAATTTTTTTCGGCTTCATAAATTATTCCCCGCTGTTTTCAGCAGCTTCATCAGCAGCTGCGTTCTCTGCTGCTTCCTCAGCCGCAGGAGCTTCTTCAACAGGAGCAGCCTCATCCATTTCAAAGTATTCTTCAAGAGCCTCGTTTACGGGTTCTTCCATTCCGGGAACAACATAATCAGGTGAAAGCTCCTCTGTCTCCTGATTTGTAACAGTATCAAATCTCGGCTTGATGTCGATCTTGAATCCTGTAAGCTTTGCTGCAAGCTTTGCATTCTGTCCCTTGTTTCCGATAGCAAGTGAAAGCTGATTGTTCGGAACTATAACTGTACATGTCTTTTCCTCAGCGGATGTAACAACAGTCTTGAGAACCTCTGCCGGCGCAAGTGCCTTTGCAATGAATTCCTCAGTAACCTTGCTCCACGGAATGATGTCGATCTTTTCGCCGTTGAGTTCGTTTACAACAGCTGTAATTCTTGAACGCTTTGCACCGATACAAGCGCCTACTGCGTCAACGTTGGGATCATTTGACCATACAGCGATCTTTGTTCTTGAACCGGCTTCACGGGAAATAGCCTTTACCTCAACGATTCCGTCGTAGATCTCAGGAACTTCAAGCTCAAAAAGACGCTTTACAAGATACTTGTCTGTACGGGAAATCTTTACGATAGGCTTCTTTGTCTTGCCGACGATACCGGTGATATATACCTTTATTGATTTTCCTTCTTCAAGAACTTCTCCGGGAATCTGCTCATTTCTGGAAAGATAGAGCTCTGTTCCCTGATAATCAACGGTAACTGTTCCTCTGCCGGGATCTGTCTGAAGAACCCTGACTGTGATGCACTCATGCTCCTTTGATTCAAAACGGCTGAGTACCTGCTCACGGTTGATCTCTCTGAGATCGCCCTTGATGGACTGCTTTGCTGAAAGTGCAGCCATTCTTCCGAGCTTTGAGATATCTATTTCTTTAAGGATAGTTCCGCCGACATAAGCGTTGGGATCAATAGTCTTTGCAACGTCGATGTTTACCTCGTTTTCGTCGATAGGATAATCGTCGATTACCTCCTGAACGATGTACATCTCAAACTTCTTTGTTACAGGATCGATCTCCACTCTGATATTTTCTTCGCTGTGGGGATAAGCCTTTCTTGCTGCCTTGAGCATTGCAGACTTTACCTTTTCGATAAGAAGTTCTGTCTCAACGCTGTTTTCCTCTCCAAGGGATTCAAGTGCCTTGAAAAAGTCGGTATTCTTGTTCATTTCTGTCAATTCCTCCAGTATATATATTATTATTCAAATTCCATATAAAGCTTTACAAAAGCGATATCATTGAGGGGATATTTTTTCTCGTCACCGTTTTCCATTTCAACGGTAACGCCCTCTTTGTCAGCGTCCACGAGCACGGCGTTGATTTCTTTTTCTCCGTCCTCGCCCCTGATAAAGCGTATTCTTACAACATCGCCCCTGCAGACCTCAAAGTGTTCTTCCTTAACGAGTTCACGTTCAAGTCCTGCCGATCCGACTTCAAGCATATAGCTCTGTGAAATAGGATCTGTCTCATCGAGAATCTTGTTTATCGGAGCTGTTGCTCTTTCGCAGTCCTCGATCGAGATTCCTTCGTCCTGATCGATGAAGATGCGCAGATACCACAATGCGCCTTCCTTTTCGTAGCAGACATCCCAGAGGTAATAGCCGAGCTCATCTGTTATGGGTTTGATGAGATCATACACCTTCTGCTCAGTGCCGCCGAATTTCTTGAATTTCATAGGCTCAGAATATCTCCTTTCCATATATAAACGAAAGACCGGAAGGTTCCGGTCTTTTGCTGAGTAGTATCATCTTTATGTATTATATCACACTTTTCTGGAAAAATCAAGCGTTTTTGAAAATTTATTCATATTTATATGTAGAATTCGGCTCTTGAAATCGCTCCGGATTTGTGATATAATCTTAAAGTAGTAACATAGGAGGAATAAGTATGAGTATTTTTGATATCTTCGACAGAATTTCACAGAATTCTCCCGCTGCAGGAGGTAAAATAGAATTTATAGTAGCCGGTCTTGGCAATCCCGGAATGGAATACGACAACACCCGCCACAACGCAGGCTTTGCGGTTCTTGACAAGCTTGCAGAAAAAAACGGTGCAAATATCAACCGCCTGAAATTCAAGGGAAAAACCGCCGAAGCTGTTATCGGCGGAAAACGCTGTCTGCTTCTCAAGCCGACAACTTACATGAACAACAGCGGCGAAAGCATCGTTCAGGCAATGGAATTCTACAAGCTTGATATTTCGCAGATAATCGTTGTATGCGATGATATTTCTCTTGCACCCGGAAAGCTCCGTATACGCAGAAAGGGAAGTCACGGCGGTCACAACGGTCTCAGAAGCATCTGCGAGCTTACCGGCAGTGATGATTTCCAGCGCATCAAGGTGGGAGTAGGCAAAAAACCGCATCCTGACTACGATCTTGCAAAATGGGTTCTTGGAAAATTCGGCAAGGATGACATGGCAGAAATGGAAAAATCCGCCGAAAACGCCTGCCAGTGCATAGAACTCATGGTTCAGGGAAAAACAGACGAGGCTATGAACAAATTCAATTCATAATGGAGTAGGAAATGAATATTTTCAAGCAGCTGTTCAGCGAACTTTCCGGCTATAAAAGCGTACGGGAAGCAATTGATAAAAACATCTCACCCGTCTCACTGACGGGTCTTTCGCATATACACAGGGCTCAGCTTATCGCCGCCCTTGACGATGACAGGGTAAATCTCGTGATAACCGGCTCCGAAGCAGAAGCAAAAAAGCTCTGCGACGACATAAACATGATGACCGGCTCCGAAAGAGCTGTGCTTTTCCCCTCAAAGGAGCTTGTTCTCACTCCCGTAGATACCTCCAACCACGAATACGAATATATGCGTATCTCGGCTCTTGACCGCTCGGTTCACGGCAGCTGCGGAGTTCTCTGCGCATCAATAGAAGCCGTTATGCAGCCGGTAATCCCTCCGGAAACGCTTATCGCTTCTGCCGCCGAATTTTCTGTCGGTCAGGAAATAGATCTGCCCAAGGTCTGCGCTGATCTCTCACGATTCGGCTATATGCGCTGTGAAAAGGTTGAAGGAGCATCGCAGTTCTCCGTCCGTGGAGCTATCCTCGATATCTTTCCGGTACAGTGCGACAAGCCGGTGAGAATCGAACTTTTCGGCGATGAAATAGATACGATATCAGAGTTTGAAACAGACACTCAGCGACGCACGGAATCTCTTGAAAAGATAAGCATTTCTCCCGCCGGAGAAGTTCTCTATGACAGCGGAGAACTTGCAGATAAAATCGAGGCTCTCTGCAAAAAAGCAAGAGGAAAACGTGCTGAGCTTATCCGTGAACATCTCGGTGCAGACGTGAACAGGCTTCGTGCCGGTGAAACTCTTGCCCACAGCGTAAAGTACTACCCTCTTGTCTACAGCGAACCGAAAACTGTTTTCGACTATATTGACGGCTCCGTACTTTTCAGCGATTTTTCGGCTGTTATGGACAGTGCCGCCGGAGTTTCCTCACGATACAGCGAGGATATGAAGATTCTTATCGAGGACGGTCAGATATGCCGTGGACTTGACGGATATATCATTGATCTGCCGGAAATTCAGCATCTTGCGGAAAAGCACGTCTGCTTCTACATGAGCAGCTTCATGCAGGGCGGTGAACGCATTGATTTCCGCCGTCTTGTCAGCTTCGAGGCTATGCAGACTGCTCCGTGGAGCGGCGATATGTCCCAGCTTATTGACGATCTTTCAGATTTCCACAAAAGAGGCTACCGCATTGTTCTTGCCGCCGGAAGTGAAAAAACACTCCCCATAATCAGGCAGGATCTTGAAGAAAAAGGCATTCCATGCGATATCCTCAGAGAAGACACCATTCCTCTTGCCGGAAGAACCTGTCTTATGTCCGGAAGCTTCGGCGGAGGTTTTGAATATCCCGAAAACAAATCTGTCCTCATAACTCAGGGCAGAGCGATGAATTCCGCTCAGCGCAAGCGCCGCAAAAAGAAGAACAAGGCTGAGGAAATACGCAGTCTTTCAGATATTGCAGTCGGCGATCTTGTTGTTCATTCCGGTCACGGAATAGGTAGATTCATGGGCATAAACAAGCTTGATTTCGACGGCATCACAAAGGACTACATCACAATTCAGTACGCCGGTACGGATAAGCTTTACATCCCCGTAACCCAGCTTGATCTCATCTCAAAATACATCGGACCGAGAGATAATTCCGGCGTGAAGCTCAACAAGCTTTCCTCCGGTGAATGGCAGAAAACCCGCAACAACGTCCGCCGTGCCGTAAAGGATATGGCTCACGAGCTTATCGCTCTTTACGCCAAACGTGAGAAAAGTCCCGGCTTTGCCTTTTATCCCGACGACGAAATACAGCGTGATTTCGAGGATCGCTTCCCTTACGCAGAAACAGACGATCAGCTCCAGTCAATCGCAGAAATAAAGGCGGATATGGAACGTGCACGTCCTATGGAAAGACTTCTCTGCGGAGATGTGGGATTCGGAAAAACAGAAGTTGCTCTCCGTGCCGCAATGAAATGCGTTCTTTCAGGAAAACAGTGCGCTATTCTTGCGCCGACAACGGTTCTTGCATATCAGCATTATCAGACGGCTCTGCGCAGATTTGAGCATTTTCCCGTAAATATAGAGCTTCTTTCACGATACAGAAGTCCCAAACAGCAGGACGAGATAATCAAAAAGCTGAAACAGGGAAGAATCGACATCCTTATCGGAACTCACAAGATAATCCAGAAAAGCGTAGTATTCAAGGATCTCGGACTTGCGATAATCGACGAAGAACAGCGTTTCGGCGTTGCCCACAAGGAACGCTTCAAGGAGGCTTTCACTGAGGTTGACGTGCTTATGCTTTCCGCAACGCCTATCCCCCGTACCCTCAATATGGCTATGAGCGGTATCAGGGATATGTCCGTTATCGAGGAACCTCCTCAGGACAGATATCCCGTTCAGACTTACGTCATCGAATACAATATCGGCACTCTGATTCAGGCTATCGTGCGTGAATTCCGCCGTGGAGGTCAGGTATACTATATCCACAACCGTGTCGAGACTATTCAGGGATGCGCCGCAAGGCTTCAGGAATATCTCCCCGAAGCAAGAATCGCTGTTGCACATGGAAAAATGAACGAGGACGAAATGTCAGATATCTGGGAACAGCTCGTAGAACACGAAATCGACATCCTTATCTGCACGACTATCATCGAGACAGGCGTTGACGTTCCCAACGTAAATACGCTTATTATCGAGGATTCTGACCGCTTCGGACTTTCTCAGCTTTATCAGCTCCGTGGCCGTGTAGGACGTTCAAACCGCCGTGGATATGCATATTTCACCTACAAGCGTGACAAGGTTCTCACTGAAATCGCTTCAAAGCGTCTGAGCGCAATGAGAGAATTCACGCAGTTCGGAAGCGGTTTCCGCATTGCTCTGCGTGACCTTGAAATACGAGGTGCCGGAAGTATTCTCGGCGGAAAACAGCATGGTCACATGGAGGCTGTCGGTTATGATATGTATCTGCGTCTGCTGTCAGAAGCTATTTCCGAGGAAAAGGGCGAACAGCCGGAGAAGATTCCGGAGTGTCTTGTGGATATCCAGATAGACGCACATATACCGGAAAAGTACATTTCAAGCCTTAATCAGCGTATAGACGTTTACCGCAAGATCATGACCGTCACCGAGGACGCAGACAAGAGCGATCTTATCGACGAGCTTATAGACCGCTACGGCGATCCCCCGAAATCAGTTGTCGGACTTATTGACGTTTCTCTCCTGAGAAACAAGGCGGCTCATCTCGGAATTACCGAAATATCGCAGAAAAACGGCGCTATGTACTTCTACACGAACTACGTTTCAACAGAACAGATAGCCGCACTTTCTGCCGCATACAAGGGCAGGATCACATTCAACGGCATGGGCAAATCATACGTTTCTGTAAAAATTTCTCCGAAAACCCGTCCGTTTGATATGATGCGTGAAACTGTAGAAATCTTTTTCAAAAACCGCAATTCATGATTTTTTTACATTTTTGTATTTACTTTAATATCTTTTTATGGTAAAATGTTCTTGAAACAACAACGAAACTAAACCTATACCTATTAAAGGAGATTACAGATGATAAAGAAAATAACAGCGATCCTTTCGGCAGCCGGCATTGTAATGTGCTTCGGTTCATGCGGAAAGGGAAAAGATTCCGAAAAAGAAAAAAAGCCCTCTCCGCCCTCTCCGGTTGAGTGCGGCGATCCCAACGCAATCACATTCGACAATGACGATATTTCCTTTGTCAGCGTTATAAACGACGACAAGCAGTCAGCAGCCGGAACTCTTTCCTTAACGGAAATCGAAGGCAACAAAATGGTTATGTTCACTGATGATCTTACTGTTCCTCTTGAAGGAAAGGTACAGAAGCTCAGTGTAAATGCCGCTGCGCTCCTTGCACCGGAAGATCTTCCGAAGGTGCGCTCAATTGAATTTGACCTGTACGCCGACGCTGTATCGGAAAACTACAAAAATCAGGACGGCGATATGGTAAAGGTTCCCGGAACTGTCTGTGCCGGCGGCGGTACTGTTACCGCAAAGGAAGGCTCTGACGGCGAAGGCACATGGTATGATTTCGCTGAATTTCAGGGCGGCGAGTACAACTTTGAACGCTCCGGAGCTGTTCATGCACAGTTCAAGTTCCTGCTTGCCGAAAGCGGCGTATGCTGGGCTGAGGACATGGATGATGCGAATTTCCTTGTAATGCGCTGGGGTTCTGAGAACGAATCAAATATTTACCTTGACAACATTGTTTTCTATGATGAAAACGGTCAGTCAATACCGGTTAAAAAGTAAAAATCAACAAAAAATCCCGAAGCACCGCAATGCTTCGGGATTTGAGATTATCGATAAACATCGTTTTTTGCGGGCGAACGCAGTTCGCCCCTACATTCATAATACGTAAAATAGCCATCTGTAGGGGACGGCGCACCTAACGGGTGCCCGTACCCTCTGTCCTTCGGACATCTCCCTACACGGTAGGG
>JAFXEJ010000088.1 GCA_017513795.1 Ruminococcus sp. | reverse complement strand
GAGTTCAGACTCTGAGGACAGTTTCACATTATATGTTTATGAGGAATTGTCATAAATAGAATTTTAAATTCAAGGAGGACATTATTATGTCAAATGAAATGCAGTTAAAATATGGTTGCAACCCCAATCAGAAGCCCTCAAGAGTATACATGGCTGACGGCAGCGAGCTTCCTATCGAGGTTCTCTGCGGCAAGCCCGGTTACATCAACCTTCTCGACGCTCTCAACGGCTGGCAGCTCGTAAAGGAGCTTAAAGCTGCTACAGGTATGTGCGCTGCTACATCCTTCAAGCACGTTTCTCCGGCTGGTGCTGCAATCGGCAGACCTCTTTCCGACGACCTCAAGAAGATCTACTGGGTTGACGACCTCGGCGAGCTTTCTCCCCTTGCTTCCGCTTACGCAAGAGCAAGAGGCGCAGACAGAATGTCATCCTACGGTGACTTCATCGCTCTCTCTGACAAGGTTGACGTATGCACAGCCAAGATGATTCAGCGTGAGGTTTCTGACGGTGTTATCGCTCCTGATTACGACGATGAGGCTCTTGAGATTCTCAAGTCAAAGAGAAAGGGCACATACTGCGTTCTCAAGATCGACGAGAATTACAAGCCCGCTCCTATCGAAGTAAAGCAGGTTTACGGCGTTTCATTCGAACAGGGAAGAAATGAACTCGACATCAACCGTGAGCTTCTTGCAAACATCGTTACAGACAACAAGGATATCCCTGACGACAAGAAGGATGATCTTCTCATCTCTCTTATCACACTTAAATATACACAGTCCAACTCCGTTTGCTATGTAAAGGACGGACAGGCTATCGGTATCGGTGCTGGTCAGCAGTCAAGAATCCACTGCACACGTCTTGCTGGTCAGAAGGCTGACAACTGGTGGCTCAGACAGTCTCCTCAGGTTATGGGGCTCCAGTTCATCGACGATATCCGCCGTGCTGACCGTGACAACGCTATCGACGTTTATATCGGCGACGAGTACGAGGATGTTCTTCGTGACGGTACATGGCAGAATATCTTCAAGGTAAAGCCTGAAGTATTTACAAGAGAAGAAAAGAAGGCATGGCTTGCTCAGAATACAGGCGTTTGCCTTGGTTCAGACGCATTCTTCCCCTTCGGCGACAACATCGAGCGTGCTAAGAAATCCGGTGTTGAGTACATTGCAGAGCCCGGCGGTTCTATCCGTGACGACAACGTTATCGAGACTTGCAACAAGTACAATATCGCTATGGCATTCACAGGAATTCGTCTTTTCCACCACTAAAAACTATATGGGCTGTTGTAATCAACAGCCCATTCACATTATGATATAAGGGGTTAAATTATGAATAAAAATCTAATTATTGCACTCATTCTTTCAATAATATGTCTGACTGCTGTTTCCGGATGCAGTGATGACAAAAAGTCCTCAGAATCCGCAGAGGACAGCGTTACCGAAACAGCTTCAACCGATTCCGATGATAACGTGAATGAAGAAAATCTGACCGAGGATGATGCTTCGGACGCAGATTCGGACAATGAATCCGATGAAACTGAAGCTCTTACGGATGTTGACACTGCAATTGAAGAAGCAATCGAGGAATTTTCTGTCGGAGATATAATAGATAATTACAAACTCAGCGACAAATATCAGGATGAAGGCTATGTTGTTCTTGAACATAAAAACGAACCTGTTATGTTTGCTGTCTGTGAAGGACCCAGCTGGGCGGTTTCGTCCTACGGTCATGCTAAAGATTTTGTTGAATTTATAGAAGATGATTGTACTGACATAAGCTTTAAAAAATGTCCCGAATACAAATATGATGTTTCGGTTGTTTCCTATAAGGAAGAGTTAGACGGCAAAACAATATTCAGTGACTATTACCAGCTGTGCGAACAGGATGCAAAATTTGAAATAATAGTCATGTATACAGAGGGCTTTGACCTTATAGCAAAAGAGCTTGCTGATGAGTTTATCAATTCCATTGAGTATACATCCGATTTCTACTATCCCACAGAGCCTCAGACGTTTGAAAATGATTTCTTTTCGGTATATTATCAACCTGAATGGATTGAAAACAACAGTTCCTCAACAGATACAAGATACGAATTCAAATTCAGATACGGTCATAGCGACACAATGGATAATTATCTTGCCTGCTATAAAATCCGTATAGAGAATGACGGAGAATACAGTACAGCTGAGGAATATGCTTCAAGTGCCTACAAAACCAAAGCCGAATCAAATTCAACGCTCAGACATAGTCTTTCTCTTGATACAGACGAGATTTTCGGTATTCCTGCCCACAGGCTTTCCTATACGATTGAAAGCTCATCTTTATTGAATTGCAACTATAATATATATTATTTCGACCACAACGGTCATATATATGTAGTTACAACGAGCATACCGATAAACGACGACGGAACTGTTGCGGCGGCTATGCAAAGAATCATCGACGGCACAACTTTAAAATAAGGGAGATATTTTATGAAAATCAAAAGAATTTTATCATTCCTCACAGTACTCTGTCTCGGAATATCCATGTGCGGATGCGGCGGAAAGAAAAGTTCGTCCGACACCTCTGCAAATAATGCTGAGGAAAGCTATGAGCTTCCGGAAGATATCGTATACTGCTATACAGAGAACGGTCTTTTTGAATTTGCTGTCAGCAGTGAAACTCCCGACGGTACAAGCAGCAAGCTCATAGGTGAGACGGAATTTGTATTCAATCTCGGTGATGATAATACGCTGATAGGTGTTATGTCCATTGCAGATTTACATCAGACTGCCGCCGGTATGGGCGCAGGACTTTCTTCTGACTACGAGGAAAGCGGTATGTACTCCAACATCAAGGGCGAGGAACTTACAATCAACGGAAATCCAGCCTACAGAATCACTGCTGACTGCGAAAATGATATCATTTACACACTGACAACAGTGCAATTCGGCAACGGAGATATCTTCGCAGCTGCTTCGACATCTACTCCCGAAAACCGTGAGAACTGCGAAAGAGAAACAGATATTATCCTTCATTCAGTAGAATACAAGGGAAAACCGCTGAAATCTGAGCCGGAAACTTACGACAATGATTATTTTTCTATCACCGCCGGCGAAAAGTGGTATTTCAGAAAAATGACTGCCGATTTCGCTTCTTTATCGCTGAATCTCCAGAATGATATGAGCGATATGATGTATGCGTTTTCATTCAGTGCCCTCACGGATGAATCCGATATTGAAACCGCCGCTAAAAACAGCGCAGAAAAACTTACAGATGAACCGGAGTTCCTTCGTGATAAAGCTGATTATATGGGCTTCAGTGCGGAGCATATACACTATCTGAATCCACTTGACGCTTATGTTGATTATTATATCTTCGAAAATGACGGCGTGATTTATCAGGCTATCGAGGTTTGTCCTGTAAATAAAACAGAACAGTATAAAACCGATATTCAGAAAATCATTGACAGTATTGAATTCAAATAAAACAAATTACGGCTCGGGAAATTCCGAGCCGTTTTTTATTGACAAAACAGGGAAAAAATGATAAAATAATGGTATGTAATTTTAAAAATTTATAGGAGGAATTTTCCCATGAAAAATATACTTGTAGTCGGCGGCGGCGGACGTGAACACGCTATTATAATGAAACTCGCTGAAAGCCGTCATGTCGGCAAAATCTACTGTACACCCGGAAACGGCGGTATTTCAAAATACGCTGAATGCTTCAATATCGGCGCTACAGATATCGACGGCGTTGTTGCTCTCGCAAAGGAACTCAAACCTGATATGGTCGTTGTTGCTCCCGATGATCCGCTCGTTCTCGGAATGACAGACGCTCTCCAGTCAGAAGGATTCATGGTATTCGGTCCAAAGGCAAATGCCGCAATCATCGAAGGCTCCAAGGTTTTCTCAAAGGAGCTTATGAAGAAATACAATATCCCTACTGCATTCTATGAGGTATTCACAGAGTCCGACAAGGCTATCGCTTACCTCAAAGAGCAGAACAGCTATCCGGCTGTTATCAAGGCTGACGGTCTTGCTCTCGGAAAGGGCGTTATCATCGCTCAGAACGAAGAAGAAGCAGTTCAGGCTGTTCATGATATGATCGACGAACTGAAATTCGGAAAAAGCTCTGCAAGAATCGTTATCGAGGAATTCCTTACAGGTCCGGAAGTATCAGTTCTCAGCTTTACAGACGGAAAAACTGTTGTTCCCATGATCTCATCAATGGATCACAAACGTGCTCTTGACGGCGATATGGGACTCAATACAGGCGGAATGGGAACCCTCTCCCCTAACCCATGCTACACAGAAGAACTCGCAAAGGAATGTATGGAAACTATCTTCCTTCCTACGATCAACGCTATGAACGCTGAGGGACGTACATTCGAGGGATGTCTCTATTTCGGACTTATGATTACTCCCAAGGGACCAAAGGTAATTGAATATAACTGCCGTTTCGGCGATCCCGAAACACAGGTAGTTCTTCCTATGCTTGACGCTGACCTCTATGAGGTTTTCGAAGCTGTATGCAAGCACGAACTCGACAAGCTCGATATCAAGTGGCACTCCGGAAGCTGCGCTTGTGTTGTTATGGCAAGCGGCGGATATCCCGAAAGCTACCCCAAGGGCATCGAAATGAACGGTATGGACGACAAGGGACAGGTTGACGGCTGTTTCGTATATCATGCCGGAACAAAGCTTTCAGAGGACGGAAAATTCCTCACAAACGGCGGCCGTGTTATCGGTGTTACCGCTAAGGGCGAGGATCTCCAGTCTGCTCTTGACAATGCTTACAAGGGTGTATCTCAGATAAGCTTCGACGGTGCTCACTACAGAAAAGATATCGGTCAGAGAGCTCTGAAGGCTCTCAGTTAAGGAGCAGCCTATGCAAGCAAAGCTGTCGAAAGCACTTACACTCGGAATTATCGGAAACGGTCTTTTTCTGCTGTTTCTCCTGATATCGCTTTTATATCATCAGCTTTTCAACTCATCAGTCCCCGATTTTTTGATAAAATTCATAGAAATAGCTGCTTATTTCGTTGAAATCGGAGGATTCGCTGTGCTGGTAATCGCAGATTATTTCATCTGCTCTGCCGTGAGAATGCGAAAAGCTACTAAAATAGCATTTTCTCTCTATATCGCAATGGAAGCCTTCTTCATGTTCTGCGAGCTTAACGGTATGACAGTACAAAGCTTCTATGATCCGTACTCACTTGCTCTGTATATCGTTCACGTTCTTGCTTCCGCAGCGGTATGCTTCACATTCGTGTACTTTGATCCGTATAAAAAACCGCTTGAACTGCTTGTTATCGGCTGTGTAGTCGTAATTCTTGCCGGTCTTTTCGGAAATTATATGGGCGTGAGAATCTATTTCAGCATCGCTGCTAACGCTGTTTCGTTTGCGCTGATGTTCGCTGGAATGAAAATTATGAGAAAAAGAGAACTTATCGAAATCGACTGCCATGGCGATCGTGCCCGTGAAGTCAGATACAAAAGCGGTTTCTTCGAAGATTAATGTAAAGCCTGTCCCTTTTGGGGCAGGCTTTTTGCTTCAAATAACATTATTCTGAAAAATCAAGCAGACGCCTTATGGTGTATATGTAAAAAAATAGGCAATGTAGGGTGCGATGCCTACATCGCACCGCAGAATAATTACATTCATTACGGGCGGATTTAGGCATCCGCCCCTACATAAAGAAATAAACCAATATGAGTAGATTTGCCTACGAAAATTTATACACATATACCACCGATCATCCCTACATTTACACTTCAGAACAAATACTACTTGTTTTTCATATAATGAAATGGTATTTCAAAAAAAGCGCCGCTTGGCGGCAGAATGGAGTTCATTATGAAAAGCAAGCACAAAATTCTTATTGCCGGCGGTGATATGCGTCAGATATGCTGTGCAAGCCGCCTTTCAACCGGATACACAACCGGTATAATCGGTTTCGACGAAGAACTTATTCCCTCCGGAAATTCGTTTATCTCCTTTGAGGAGAACGCTCCCTTTGACTGTGCTGTTCTGCCGGTTCTTCCACTAAACGAAGCCGGAATGATTAGCACACCCTGTTTCAGCGGAGACATTTCAGCCGATGACATAAAAAAACTTCTCACACCGGAAAGCATCATCTTTGCCGGACGCATTGACGAAAAGCTTCGTGAAGCCTTTAAAGGATATCAGCTTTTCGACTACATGGAAAGCGAGGCTCTTAATCTGAAAAATGCCGTTCCAACCGCAGAGGGAGCTGTACAGATCGCTCTTGAGGAGCTTCCCGTAACTCTCAGCGGACTGCGTATTCTTATTGTTGGCATGGGCAGAATAGGCAGAGCACTTGCCGAGATACTCAAAGGATTCGGCTCCGATGTGACTGCCGCTGTCCGCAATGCAAAGGGTACGGCAAATGCAAGAATCCACGGTATAAAATCCGTCTGCACTGACAAAATGGACAGCAATTATGACCTCGTTTTCAACACAGTTCCGCACATTGTCTTCGACCATGACCGTCTTGAAAAATTCGGCGAAAAAACACTGTTTATAGATCTTGCCTCCAAACCGGGAGGAATTGACTTTGATGCCGCCGCAGAGCTTGGTATAAAAGCAATATGGGCACTGGGACTTCCCGGAAAAACTGCGCCTGTAACCGCAGGTGAAATCATCGCTGAAACAGTTATTGACATTATTACGGAAATGGAGGAAGCTCATGGCTGATACATTAAAAGGACTCAAAATAGGATACATCATGACAGGCTCGTACTGTACATTCAGCCAAAGCTTCGAACAGGCACGGCTGCTTAAAGAAATGGGCGCAGAGCTTATCCCGATAATGTCGGAGCATGCCGCTTCAACTGATACACGCTTCGGAACAGCTGAGGAAAACCTTACAAAACTCCGTGAGATAGCCGGACGTGAGATAATCACGACAATTGCGGACGCTGAGCCTATCGGTCCGAAAAACATGACTGATCTTATGATAGTTGCTCCTTGCACCTCAAATACTGCGGCAAAGCTTGCAAACGGTATTACTGACAATACTGCTACAATGGCGGTAAAATCGCATCTTCGCACCGGAAAGCCTGTGCTTCTTGCGATAGCCTCAAACGATTCGCTTTTAGGCTCGGCAAAGAATCTCGGTGAACTGTTCAACCGGAAGAATTATTATTTTGTACCTATGGTTCAGGATGACTGGATAAACAAGCCGGCTTCACTTGTTGCGGAATTCGGCATGATACCGCAGGCGGCAGAAGCGGCTATGAAAGGAATTCAGTTAAGACCGATTATATATCATTCACGGGAATTGAAGTAATCAAAAAAGGGCACCGCTGGTGCCCTCAGTCTGTAGAAAACATATATACCAATGGGACGTCGTGGACGCCGTCCCCTACAAACGGCTATTCTGCGTATTATAGATGTAGGGGCAAACTGTGTGTCAAGAGTAACATGGTAAACACATGGTGTAAGGACATGGTATACAACTAAAGTCTTGAAATTTTACG
>JAFXEJ010000001.1 GCA_017513795.1 Ruminococcus sp. | reverse complement strand
CGTAATTTCAATTCTGCTCAGAATCTGAACACGATTGCTCATATTTCTTTGCTTGCAGTTGCTATTGCTACTGTCAATTCAAAGTTAAATTATTCTTACCGTTCACTTAAATCTTTAAAACGACTTGCTTAATCAGTTTCTGTTTTGCTATACATTTTGTTAAACATCAGTGTGATTTGCTATGATGTTAGCTTTGCTATGCCTTAATATCTATCAATTTCTGTTAGAACGCATTCAGGTTTTTCATTTTTCATAAATGCACTGATTTTTTACGGCGTTTTGCTCATCTCTATAACTTATAGTTACTTGTATGGCATCTGCGCCCATTTGTCGTCCGGATGCTGTCGACTTCTCAACGCAAACAGAACTTGACGCAATTGAATTATATCCAGGTTGAGTAGATACATTTTTGGAAATAGTCGACCATCCTGACGGAGCAATCTCTTGATTAATATAACCTATAGTTTGAAAATATCCTGCCCCTTCACCCTCTATAGGATATGTCATAATTGTATAATGTGCATAAGTATCTGTAAAATTATAATTATCCAAATAAATGTTCAATGAAACAGTACAATTTGATACATCAGTACTAATCATAGGATATCTCCACATATAATATGCTGATGTACTATTTGAAAGTCGCATATCATTATTATACGAACTAACTAATCCATTGTAATAAGACATATTAGCATATTGACCACTATAACCGGTAGCAATAGGATCATTGTCTATTAACCTAGTATATGATGCAGCAGTAACACTCTTACATTTAATGCTACCCATACATAAAGATAATGCTAATGTACCACTTATCAAACTTCTTAACACTTTCATTTATAAAACCCCCTAATTTCATTATAATTTTTTTGATATAATGTTCATATTATATCACATTAAAAAAATAAAATCAATAAATTTATATAAAAATCTAGCTGAATGTGCCATATTCTGTTTACATCCACTAATTTTTATCGCTTAAATAGTAAAACAAACGTTCGTTTGATTTACCTATATTTGAGTATATCATGGTAAATCTCAGAATACAAGAGTATTTACTACTTTTCTGAAGAACCTTAGGTTTACTATAAAACTATTTTTTATTTTATTTTTGAATATCTAATCTAATAATATTTTTGTATATATAGTAGACCACCGACAAAAATGTCTGTACCCCTAACACTTTCAACAAACTTGCAAAACACCATTCCTTAAAGTTTTCAACAATTCTGAATAAGGGCGAAGGTTTGCAGAATAATCAGTTTCTGTAGTTTCCGGTACATCATAGCATGTCTCTTTGTATTCATATCCTTCAGCATAACCATTTATCATTGTAATGAGATAACGGAATAAATCTCTTATTTCTGTATTGCGTCTTGTTTGATTTATGATATCAAATAACAGGAAGTTATACAACTCTGTTCCTTCAAGATATATCCTATTGGCTGCGATTGTACAGAGTGCTAAACACTGCTTATATGTTAAGTGATATCTTTCCTCATAGTCATATTTGAGCTTGAGTGTTAAGCTCATTGCGGTGTCTGCATATTCAGATGCTTTATTCTCAATCGGATCAGCCGAATTCTGTTCTGCTTTGTAGTCGATAATAGATTTCTTTATGTACCCGAAAATATTGTAGATAGTTTTCTTGGTTCTGTTTTTATAATCAATAACTGTATCCACTATGTTCTTGATCGTAGCAAAGATATCATTTATTTCACTATTCTCTTCTGCTAATTCAGTAAGAATTTTTATTTTATTTTTTGTAAGAGTATTTCCTATTTTAGTTTCAATATAGTGTTTCAAATCAATCTGTTCAGATGTTAATATTATTTCTACTGGAACTGGCTTAATTTCTTCTGTTTTTTCTTCTTTTTTCGGCGTATATTCCTTGAATAATTCCGGCTTTTTGGATTCTTCTGCAAACTTTGATTTGGATGTTTCAAGGATTCTGTATTCAGACGTAAGTCCTTTTGATTTTATTACTTCTATTAATCCATAGTCTTCTAATGTTTTGAATGCTCTGCTTATTTGTTTTTCAGAGTAATTTAATTCTTCTGCAATTTTTTTCTGTGACTTAAATTCCAGATTGAACTTTCCTCTTACTTCTTCATAATCGCACAAATAAATATAAACCAAAAGGTTTGCACCCTTCAATCTTCTGTCTCTTGATATTCCCTTTGGTACATTATCATAAGTTACATTTCCGAATAATTTTGCTTTGTTTGACATAATAAAAAATCTCCTTGTATTTATTTGATACAAGGAGATGCATCTATTCCAAAATTCGTTTTTTATTCATATTTTTCTTTTAATAAAAATCACAAAAAGCATATCAGCTATTGACAACGATAACTCATTTGTGTTAAAATACGAATAGAAAAGAACGGGGTGGATATACGAGTTCGTACCTTGTATCTTCACAAGCAGTGATTGTATTCGTACTACAATTGCTGCTCTTTTCATTTCTTTTTGAGTATAAATTTTTTTGATTAACGTAACGAAGTTAACATCTAAATTGTAACATAGAAATAAAATCTCGTCAAGCCTTAAATAAAACTTGACGAGATTTTTTTTCAATTCACAAAGCTTTATATCGCTACTGTTAAGTTGACTCTGGACATAATTACGTCGGATACCAACTTTCCGTTTGACACCACTACACGTGATTTAAGCGGAATACAATCACGTGTAATGTACTCAAACCTTGTCCATGAGCAATCGCCACGGAACGCAAGATCAGCGTTGTGCTTTGTCCATGGCTGAACAGTTGCTATGAAATTTATTTCCTCTGGGGTAAGAGGAGTGAATTCGTCTACAAGTACTATTTTTGAAGGTTCCATTTGTAGATATGTTTCATTGAATGGATTCATCTTTAGTGTAAGCTCTAACACAGCTTTTCCTTCGCTTACTATGGTTATCGTATTACACCCCTTAAGTGTCGAGATCCTGAACCTCGAATGTAATGGAAAGTATGCCTTTCCATGTAATCTCAATGCTTCGGATAACTCACTGTAAAGCTGATCGAGTGTAGCAAAGTCACTATTCTGTGTTACTTTGCCTTCCCCTTTTCCAACTTTAATCTTTACTACTGCAGTTTTCTCTCTGTTGCGGTATGAGATTAATCCTCCTGGAACGACCATCCCTGGATTGATGAGCTCCTTGAATGAAGCGTTGATGATGATATTCTTTGTATTATCATCAAGATTCTCATTAAAAAACTTTTCTGTAATCATATTTTAGTTACTCCTTTCATTGGTTCTTAGCTGTTTTACATAACATTGAATCAATAGCATGTTTTCTTTATATTTAGAATTATAACACGTACTTTCAAGAAAGTCAAGAATTTTTTTGCAAAAACATACAGCGTTTATATATGCTAGTTATTTGTTTATGACACAAATAACTAATCGCAATTAAAAACAATTGCGATTTTCTATTTGTTATCTGCTCATGCCTCCATGACTTCTATGTGATCTATAGTGATGTTCTTCTTGGTTCTGTTCATCATAACAAAGTGATTGAACGTAAGTACCATCCATTACTTTGTTTGCAAGTGAGTAATATTCAGCAGTTTCGTCGAGCTGACTACGTTTTTCTTTAAGATTTTTTTCGATTTCATTTATTTTCTTTTCTTTATCTGCAATGAGTTTGTATATTCCAGTATAATTAGACGATGTTATTATGAAGTTTTTAAAAGAATTTAACTCTTTTTTGTATTCCTGTATCTTACTTTCCGGTGCCGGCTTTCCTGTAAAAACTACTTCAATTTTTTCTTTCAGATCATTATAGTAATCAAGCATTCCTTTTTCATCAGTGAGCATCTTTTCAAGTTCTTTAGTTGCCTTATCTGCATCAGAAAAATCCTGTTTAAGAGAGTCCAGTGTCGCACCTTCGTTTATCTTTTTATTGAGCAATGTAAGCTTATCAAGTTCAGCATTATTTACCCATACCACAACACCGTTTGAATGTTTTTTATTAAAGCGATATTTCTGTGTCTGAACTGCAGTCATCAGAAAAACTATACTCTTAACTGTAGTATATTCTAACCGATTATTTTCCGAAATATTTTCAAGTTTTTCTTTATATTTTTTTTCAAAACTCTGATTTCCGGAAATTCTATTCTTCAGTGCTAATTCACTATAAGACGGTCCAAGAGAATCAAGTCTTATAAAATTTTCACTGCCTTTCGGACAAACAGCTACATAACCATCTTTTTTTATTTTATAATCATTTATTTCTAATTTTTCATATAAATTTTTCAAGTCTTTTGCAGTTAAAGACAGCTGATCCAGTGCCTTTTTTAGAATGTCATAATTTTTATCATATGTTTCTTGATAGCGATCTTCCAGAGAATGTACAATGTCTATATATTTATTTTCAATTTCAAATCCTATATCATTTTCACTGTACGGTATTTGTTCTTTATCAAGCTGTGATATAATATAATTCATTTTTTGAGCTGAACAATAGTAAAAACATGTATATTCAGAACGATTCAAGCCCAGGCTGTCATATTCTTTCTTTCCTATTCTCTTTATTAATGAGGCTTCTTCTTCTAAAAATTTTTCAGTTAATGTTTTTCCGTCTGATGTTTTGAAACGATGACCAAATGCTTCAAATCTTTTTTCTCTGCTTGATCTAACTGTTCCGAACATCTCAGTCAGCTTTTCTTCCAGTAATTTTTTGGCTGTAGTTTCGATTTTTTTATCAATTTCGCTTTGCTGTTTTTTCAACTCAGCATCTTTAGCATTGAGCCTGTTTTCCCAGTTTTCAAGTTCATTTTTCAGTTCCAGTAATTCATTTTCTTTAGTTTCAGTTTTGGCTTGTATGTATGCAGCTTCTTTAATTTTTTCATTTGCTTCAGTGAGTTTTTTATACGCTTCATTCCCTATTCCACGAGTTTGTTCAAGCATATTTTTATGATATGTTTGAGTTTCCCTGTCGAATATACTCAGTTTTATCTCTGATGCACGAGCTTTCTTATTCAGAACGTCTTTTAATTCTTGAGCTTCAACATCATATTGAGATTTTATTTCTTTTAATTTTTTTTCTGCTTTTGTGGTTTTGGCTTCTACATCAGCATTTTTCTTCTCAAGCTCAACTTCTTTTTCTTCATACTCAGCAATTTTATCCTGATGTTTTTTATATTCCTCAACTGTGAACGTATATCCTCTGCTTTCTTTTTCTTCAGCCGGTGTAATACCATAACGTTCACATATTTCCCTGAACACTTTTCTTTCAGCCTGTACGAATCTTACACTTGCATGGTCACCTACACCATAACCCATTTCTTCGAGTGCTCTGGCAATGCCCTGTTGTCTTCTCATGCCCTTTTGGCAGTTATCAGTATATGGAATATAGTCGAAGTGTAAATGCGGTGTAGCTTCATCTCTGTGCATTACAGAATTGAACACAAAAAAGTTTGGATTACGTTTCTGAAATCCTTCAGCATACTCCTGTAATATCTTTTCAGCAATCGCAGCACCCTCAGGATTAGTTTCATATCCCATAGTATCTTTATCACCAATGCCAACAACATACTCATAGAAGCTTTTTTGTTTGTTATTATTCTGAACTATGAGGTCATCAGCGTGTGGCTGATCTCCAAATAATTTATAGAAATAGTTGTGAATCTTTCGGTCATTTCTTTTTTGTTTAGCGTCATACTCTTCCTGAGCTTCCTTGAAAATCTTATCATAAGCTACTCTTACTGGCAAACTGATGAAAGTAATGTTATCCTTAACACGATTCGGATCAACATTACTGCTGACGATATCCCTGTTGTTATGTCGCAGCTTTCCTTTGCCACCGCTGTAGCTTATGCGTGGCTGTTCACTCATTTCCATTCTCCTCTCTATGTGTGAATCAATACTGCAAGTGTATCATATGCGGATGAATGTGTCAAGTGTATGCCGTTACTACTTCTTATGCTTAGCGAAGCGGCAGAAGTAGCCCCTTTGTACTTGTGACACACTTGAATTCGCTACGCTACAAGTGTGTCACAAGTACAGGGGCTCTGCCGAGGGCTTCAAGAGGTGTTCCCCTCTTGAAAATCTCTCCTTTTTACTATGCTGAAAAAAATAATATTGTTGTTATGCCAGTCGAATTATGCTATAATAATGTTTGTGTCGGATACCTTCCGTCAGGAGGGAGGTGTTACAAATGACCTTTACAGCTTTCATTTTATCTATCGTAGCAAGTGTTATTGCTTACTACATTTGCAAGTGGCTTGATAGATAAATCTATCTGACACAAGCACGTTACAGGCAAAAAGAAACCCCTTTAGTAAATTGCAGTTACTAAAGGGGTTTTCTTTTTTTGGTGTACAAATGTACCTTTACATTTCTTTCATGCTTATTATAGCATCACAAATATTATTTGTCAATAAAAGCTCACATATTCTCTCGCATTCTGATTATCCTCAATCGTAGCATCTCATTTTCTTCTCTGAGCAATGCCAGCTGTTCGCTCTTAGCTTTGTTGATTTCCCTGGTCTTTCTTCTCAGGTCTCTCATTCGCTGTGCATCCTGTTCTCTTTTCACTTGTATTTTGCAATCGGAACAGTACTTCATTCTGATATATGCAAAATAATTTGTTTCGTAAGCATCTCCGATGAGCTTGCCACAACGTTCACATTTTTTGATTTCAGTCATTGTAAACCACTCCCCTATCTGTATTTTCAGGTAACGTTTTTCGAACGTTTTTCGTACTGCGTATCTGAATTTTTTCAATAACAGATACGATAGAGGAGCGAAGTTTTTTACGTTCACTGTAAAGTAATTCAAGTACAGCGTTACAGCTGTTATTGACTAAAAAGCTGTACTTATTATCTGCTGTCAGCTTTTTTTGTTTTCAGTATGTATAATTCCTGTCTTAACTTCTCGATTTCATCCATATATTTTTTTTGTTCTTCTACTACAGCTTTTTCAAGTTTAAGCTGATGTTTTTCTTCTGCCATTTCAGCAGCAGATTTTAGCTTGTCGATTTCAGCCGACAGGGAAGTAACAGTGGAATTTAACTGCAATATTTTGTTGTTAAGCTCTTCCTTATCCGCTACATATTGTGATTTGTTTCTCTCAATCGCTGCATCTTTTTCTTTCAGTTCTGTCTGAAGCTGTTCTGTCTCAGGTATGCGAGCTGTAAGACCGTCAATTATTGATAACTTATCCTGTATCGTTGCTTTAGCTGCATTTAATTCATCTGTAAGACGAATATTCTTCTCATTAGCTTCTGAAATGTCCCTGAGAGCTTCAGAAAGCTTGTCTGCGGATACTTGGATATCAGTGCTACACTTTTCTTTGACCATCTTTAAATCGGCTGTCAGTTCGTCTATGCGTTCCTGATAATCAGCTATCGTCTTATCCTTGGTATCAAGCTGACGTGCAAATTCATTGCGAATACGTTCTTCAGCATTAGTATTCAGTTCCAGTGACTGTAGGAAAGCACGCTGTAATGCTTGCAGATGTACGTCATAGTCTTCAAGTTCAGTCTGTCTTGTAGAGAGTACAGCCTTTGCGTTCTGTATCTCATAGGCACTGATGAGAGCTGCTAAGGCTGCGTTCTGGTTATCAAAATCCGCACATACACTCTTAAACTTGTCGGTTGTTTCTTCTGAAATACGGAAAGATTTGACTTTAAGATCATCATTATTCATAAAAAGACCCCTTTTTAATGTATTACGTAATACACTACGCTGTATTTTTTGTATTACTTTAAATTCGTTTAAGTAATACGTAATACAATACAGTGTATTATTTTTGTATTACTTAAATTATAACATATAAATCAAGAAAAATCAATAGTGACGAAACAAAAATTTTTATAAAAAAATCCCGTAAATACGTGATTTACGGGGGGATAGGGAACACATAAAAAGGAAAGCTATTACACTTTCCTTTTGAATATCCGCTGCCACCACTTCCGCTCCGGTTCAGCGGATTTATCTATCAGTGCCATAGTCTGAATCGTGGCTGCGTGTAACGTCTAAGCTGCTACAAGAGCATCCGTAAGCACTTTGTTTTGTTCATGCAACGCTGCTATCTGTTTGTCCTTTTCAGCAAGCTGATTGTCTTTAACCTTTAACTGCTCATCTTTTATATTCAGTTGCTTTATTAGTTCGTTTTCCAGCTCCAAAGATGCTTTGTTTGATTGTTTTGCTTTGCGTACTTTCAGACATCTCGATATTGGCGGTTAAAGCACCGTAATACGTCAATATCTCATCTTCAACCTCTTTTGTTATAACATAAGAAGCTTTCGTTGCTTTCCCTTGCGATGCTTTGGGAACATTATTTTTCTTACACCAATTTCGTATGGACTGCTCTGATACACAACATTTATCTGATAATTCTTTTATTGTCACAATTCAGACTCCTTTAATTGCTTTTTATAGAGATAATACGTTTTACTGGTAACACCACACAGCTTAATACACTCTTTATCTGACAGACTACCGCCGAATGTCTTGCTGTGATTTCTGATAATTTCTTTAGCAGCAATACTTTTCTTCGTAATAAGCTTAGTTCCGGCTACAATACCTATCTGCTTACCATTGAGCTTAGCCGTAACCATACCCTCTCTGGTTCTCTGCTGTAAATCAGTGACTTCTTTTTCAGCCTGTTCGAACGCTATTCTTATTTGTTTTTCTGCTAACATTCTGAAGTAACTGTTTATACCTTTAAAGATTTCGTCTTCAATCGCACCAGTAAGCTGTATACGGTCTTTCAGATTGCTTGCATATACTTGTGTGTCAATATATCTCTCCTTGAGGAAAACAAGCTCTATTCCCTTGCTGAACAGTTCCATGTACATCGTAACACCCTCATCGGCATTACGACTCATTCTGCTAACACTGTCAAACACAAGTGTATCTCCGCTTTTCAAATTACCTATAAGCTTTGTAAACACTTTACGTTCATATACCTTGGTTCCTGTAAAGGCTTCTCTGACAATCGCAGCATCTGGGTACAGAGTCTTTATATTTCGTTCCTGACGTTCAATATTTTGAGTTTTGGCAGATACCCTGCAGTATCCGTAAATCATTAGATCACCTTTTCTTTTTCAGTATGTAACGTTCACATAACATTATACTGCATATAGAGATAACTATGCAAGTGCAGGTGATAATTGTCCGTACATAAAAAAACAGTAGCATGGGAAACTCCAGTACTACTGTTTTCAAGAGAAATTATTATATTGATATGTTGTCAGTTATTATCCGAGCGATGTAATCTGCTTGGAGAGGAACTGCCTGAACTTTGCAAGGTCAGCAAGCTTTACTGTTCTGTCTACGTCTGCTGATACCTGCTGCACTTCTGTCAATTCCTTATCACCTACAAGTGTGAGTGAAAGTTCGGAAAGGTCTGTAATATCTGTTTTTCTATCGTAATTAATTTTTCCAAGTGTAATGAAATTGTCAGAGTTAATTAATTTTAGAATACTCTGAAATAATATTTTCAGAATATTCTTTTATCTCTTCGGACTCACTATCAAATTTAAGATTATCTGTATACATATAATTTGTTATTTTATTGTTTTCATCAAATCCTTCATAACGAACAAGTGCACCATTCTTTGTTGAAACCATAAATTCAAAATAAGTAACATTAAACTTCGAACCATAATCAGGAGAAAGTGTTCCTTTTATTAAATAACACTCATTTCCTGAAACATCAACAATCCCTGATATTTCCCAGTTGTCTTGATTTTCTAAAAAACCAAATGCAAATTCCTGAGGAAACAAACACATATTTGACATAGTAACATTTAGAGGGTTTGAACGATAATTATAACAAGGCACATTATCAATAAAAGAAACTCTGTCTGAATCAGGAATACTACATACATCACTCCAAGAAACTATCCACTCTGGTTTATCTAAATATTCTTTTGTATTTGGATATAAAATCATGAATTTATCCTTGTTACAGTACTGTTTATTAACAACTTCAGGCTGGTTTAATTCTAATGATTCTTTGGATTTATAACTTTTATATTCAGAATATGATTCAACTTCAGAAATTATCGTTTGAAATTCTACTGTATCAATATATTCACTATTGTATGACTTAAACATCATTTTTCCAGATGCTTTGTCAAAATAATCGATGCTGTTTAGCATCATATAAAATACATCATTTTTAGTTGATTTATCTGGTGCTATTGATTCTTTTAAAATTCGATTTGAACAATTATAAATTTCTTTTTGGGTATTCGATACATCTGTAGGATCATTTTTAGATGAAATCTGTACTTTAGTAGAGATATTTTCATCATTTTGTTCGGCACCTGCATTATTTCCTTTTATTACATTAGCTAATATAACACTTGCAGCCAATACTACACTTGCGCATACTGGGATCAATTTTAATTTCATTGTAAACACTCCTTTTAATAACTTATTAGCCTTGAGCAAAACTCATAAGCCACGTAAAATCGTTGTTTTTTAAACCAAAAAATTTTTTTATCACTATAGAAACAACCAGCTATTTATGTTATAATATAAATAGACGAAATTCACAACAATAAGGAGCTGGTTGTTATCTATCGACAAGAAATAATACAGGACATTTCGCTATTCACTGCTGCACCTAAGGGAAACTTTTATGACAAACTATTCTTAAACCTTGATTTATCAGAGTTTCCAGATTTCACATCTTCCACTGGAAGAAAAGGATACTCAAAAAGGTCTCTACTTTGTGCATTTATTGTTATGAAATGCGAATGTTTTACCCATATTACTGATCTTCTTGATTATCTGCAGAATAATCTTTTAATAGCATATTACTGCGGTTTTAACATCATGGAACCTCTTCCTTCTTACTGGACTCTGGATCGCTTTATTAACAAAATCGATCATTCCATTCTGCAAAAACTAATGCATTCTCAAGTTCTGGATTTAGCATCAAAAGGGATAATCGACACGTCATTTATCAGCCTGGATTCCACTCCTGTAGCTGCTAATACATCTCACAATAATCCTAAATCCTTTAAAAAGAACAAGTTTTCAAAAGACCATCACCCCAAATCTGATAAAGATTGTGGATTAGGGGTACATACCGCATCAAATCAAGTCAATGAAAGAAAATTTGAATACTATTGGGGTTACAAAAATCATGTGCTGGTTGACTGCATTACAGGTTTACCGATCTACGAACTTACTACAACTGCTGATAACGCTGATTGCAGTGTTGCCGTCGATATTTTAAACCAAACCAACGAGTTTATCTCTATTGATGAATGTACTTTTCTTGCTGATAAAGGTTATGATATTAAAGCTATTTACAATACTGTAAAAAACACTTATCACGGAGAATGTGTCATTCCACTTAATTCTCGTAATACTAAGAATCCTAAGAAACTTTCAAGTGGTCATCCTATCTGTGATGCCGGATTTGCCATGCATAAGGATGGAAAATTCAGCGACAATAATAGAACTCGACAGAAATTCTGCTGTCCTTTCAAAAACTCAAAATCAGCTGAATGTCCTTGTAATCATAAGAACTGGAATAACGGAAAGAAAAATCGTGGCTGCACTAAATACACCACTATTCCCGATGATTACAGACTTTCTATCGATCGCAACTGTCTTTCTTTTAAAAAGCTGTACTCTCTTCGAACTGAAGCTGAAAGATACAACTCGAGATTTAAACAGACCGGACAGGAACGTTTATGGGTTCGTAATTTCAATTCTGCTCAGAATCTGAACACGATTGCTCATATTTCTTTGCTTGCAGTTGCTATTGCTACTGTCAATTCAAAGTTAAATTATTCTTACCGTTCACTTAAATCTTTAAAACGACTTGCTTAATCAGTTTCT
>JAFXEJ010000087.1 GCA_017513795.1 Ruminococcus sp. | reverse complement strand
GCCAAAAATTATAATAATGCCTTAAAGGAACAGTACAAAACGTTAACCAAAGATGAAAAAGAGATTGTCCGGAAAGAAAGAACTTGGCTTCGTCTTACATCAATCATTTCTCCGGGAATTTTTTGTATTGTCTGTATGTGGGGGATTATCCTTTTGAAACGCATTCCTCGTCCGGATAATTTGTTTTGGATAATTATTTATTATGCCGGAATGTTGTTATTGGGATTTTTTGTCCTTATTGTAAGCGGACTTCTGACTTATGTTATGTCTATTCCTTTATTTAAAAAGATCGATTCATTTAATGTTCCATTGATGAAAAAAGACATTTTCTCTAAAGCATGTGCCCATTTGAGAGAATATTACGGATTAAATGAGCCTTATATCGTTACTAAATGTTATGATTCATCTGACGAATTGTTTCGTAATCATGATGTGTGTATATTTGTCGTAGAGGATGAATTGCGTATTACAGCAGATCTGGTACGTGGTTTTCTTTATGGTGAGCGAGATCTCGGTTGTTACTGCTTCAGACGAGATGAAATTTCTCTTACAAAGAAGAAAGATGGAAATATTTTGGTTGCTGAGCTTAGATGTGGTGATACTTCATTTTCATTGGGATATCGTGCAAAATCATATATAGAAAAATACTTTTTTAATGAATACACTCTGATTTAATATATTACATTAAAATAAGGCAGGTCATCCTGCCTGTATGTTTTATTTTTCATCCTTCGTAGTGCCGTCCGAATTTAATTTCTGTTTAAACGGATCGTAATTTATTGCGAAATCCTGTGCCATCATTGATTCGAGGGCGGATATTTCGCTGGAGATATCCAGGAAATCTTCTTCAAACATTGCGTCAAGCTGCTGTTCGTATGCGAGTACGAGTGTGTCGAGGATATTTTCGATATCTTTTCGTGCTTTCTTTACATTCGCACTGTTTGCTGACTGCGATTCAAGACGTCTGTAATCATCGAGGAGTTTGAGTGTCGTGGGAAGATAATAATTAAGGAACGTTCTGAGAATGTTCTTTTTCTCAGGCTTTTCTTCAAGGATTTTGAATATCTTCGCCGTAATTTCTTCGATACGTGCGATCTTTGACGATGTGTTTTCGTCTTTGATTTCGTCGTTGAGTTTTCTGATCTGGTCTATTGTTTCTTTATAGTTGCCGGTGAATTCTTCAACCGTGTCTTCCGTGTCATCTTCAACGACAACATTTGAGTTTCTCATAAATCTGCTTGTTGAAATGTCAAGATATGCCTTGTCTCCGAAAAATCCTTCGTCGATCATGTCTTCGAGGTCTTTGCAGGCTTTGTCATACGTAGTGGGGATCTTTGAGGCGATGGTTTCAATGAGGACAGAATCGCTTTCACCTATTATAGCAGCGTATTTCTTATATCTCTTGAGTTTTTTCTTTATTTCATTTCCCATGAAGAGCATTCCGAGTCCGCCGCCGAGGAATATTCCGCCGAGAGCCATGTCGCTTGCGTAGAATCCGTATGAAAGCATGTCCACAAGAGTTATAAGCCCCGATAACGAGAAAATGCCGCCGAAAACGTTGAGAAGAATTTGTTTTAATTTCATTCCTCCGCCTTTTTTCGGCTCCTTAGAAGTTTGTCTTTTATTGTCTTTTATTATCGTCGCATCCTGCGCTGAAGAACGCTTCTGCTGATTTGTCGACTGACCGAAATTCTGAGAATATCTTTGATTTTCGCGACGGATGTTTGATTGTGTCTGTTCGTACTCTTCGATCTGTTTTATTGTTTTTATTAAAAGATAAAGTCCCGCCGGCCACCAGAACATAAACGAAAAGATTATGCCTATGACCCTTCCGGGAGTGAGTGGATGATCGGAATTGTTGTTTTTCTGAGTCATTAATTGTCCTGCCTTAATTTATATATGCGTAGTCCGCTGATATAAATTATAAACATGAAAAAACACAAAGTCAATTAAAGGAACATTAAATTTTAGATTAAATTCCATGTTCGTGGATATTTTTTATAAAACAAAGCGCCCGATAGTTGTGCCGGGCATAGATCTTATTTTTTCAGATTTTCAAATTCTTCTCGGATGTCGACGCCGAAGATCTTTTTCATAGCGTCCATATATTCATTGTCGTCTTCAAGAACCGTTACAGTCTTCTGATGGTTTTCAACGACAGAAAGTTCTCTGCCCGTGAGGGAAACGCTGCCGTTTTTCGTTCTCATGTTCAGATTTGCCCTGTCACGGAAGCGTGCATTGGGTCCGACTCCGCACATGATGTTCGGTGCGATATAATCCACCGGCTTATATTCTGCGATGCCTGCAAGGAAAATTCGAGGGTGAAAATTACTGGCTGGGCATTGATACGGGCGTAGTTTCTCTTGCGCCGCTTACTGAGAATGTTAATGAAGGCACGTCAGAGATGGTGCAGTATTACAGCGAAAAGCTAAGCAGCGGTGAGTTTGATGTGTTTTATGGGCCTATCAGAGATAATACAGGGGCTCTTCGCGTTGCAGAGGGTGAGAACATCACAGATGTTACGCTGCTGAACGCTTTTGATTGGTATGTAGAGGGGGTCGTGACAGCGGATGGGCAGTAAATTATCTAAGCGTCATTTGTTGTATGTTGTTATTTTAGTGCTGCTCGTCGTAGTATTGGTGGTAGCGCTGGCAGGACTCCGTCTTACATCACAGCAGAAGGTGGGTTTTATCATCACGGGCGCAGCAACGGACGATGGTTGGAACGGAATGCACGTCAGTGGAATTACTTCTGTGTGTGAAGATTTTGGCGTAAAGCTGTTGATCGAGGAAAATGTCGCTGAGGGCACGGGTCAGTGCGAGCAGGCGGTGCGTCGTCTTGCTGAGGAAGGCGTACAGATGATCGTTTTATCCAGCTTTAGTTATCCGTCTGAGATCAAGGAAACGATCGCTGAGTATCCTGATATAGCCTTTTATGGTATTTCAGCGGAATACAGTGCTGACAACATGACGGCGTATTTCGGACGTGTTTACGAGATGCGCTATCTGTCGGGTATTATCGCAGCGATGCAGTCGGAGACCAAGCAGCTAGGGTATGTAGCGGCTATGCCTAACTCTGAGGTCAACCGTGGGATCAATGCGTTTGCGCTAGGGGCGAGGAGCGTTGATCCTGATATACAGGTCAATGTTATTTTCACCGGAGCATGGGATGCTCCCGAGGAGGAGATTGCGGCTGCAAACCGTTTAATCAGCGAATATGATTCGGATGTTCTGACCTATCACCAGAACAAGCACGCTGTGGCGAAGGCGGCTGATGATGCAGGTGTGTATTCTATCGGGTACAATGAGGAAGTAAACGGCTTGTCTGAAAAGTATCTTACATCGGTCGTATGGGACTGGGAGCGTCTTTATTATGAGATAATCAGAGAGTATGTGATGGGAAACGCAAATGCAGTTGCACGCCGCTGGTATGGAGCTTCGACTGGGGCGGTGCTTTTATCTGAGTATTCGCAGGCGGTGTCGGCTGATACGATCGCCGTCGTTGAGGCAGCAAAGACCTCGTTAGTAAATGGAAAGAATGTTTTCTCGGGTGAGATCTACGATAACACAGGCGTTCGTCGTTGTGAGAATGACGAGATGCTT
>JAFXEJ010000086.1 GCA_017513795.1 Ruminococcus sp. | reverse complement strand
GCTGACAAGGTGATATGGGAGAACGCTCCGGCTGACATCAGTTATGGTGATGTTTTTGTTGCTGACGGTGAAATAAGTCTGACAAAGGTATATCCGGCAGCTGATAGTCCGGCGTATGCTATGGCATATCACTATACCATTGACGAGAGTGCTGTATTGAACAAAGCAGGCAGCTGTGCTGACTTAATGGAGAAAAAGGATCTGACTGTTACAAGCACAACTTACGACGGTTCAGCGCACTGGAGCATTCGTTATAAGGATGACGCTGATACAGAGTATTATTACGGTCTGAGCGTATTTGCTTCTTCTCTTGAAGTGGATCCGCTTGACTGCGAGATCGGCGATGTATATACATTTGCTATATATAACGATTATATGGTGGTTCCGCTTGAAAAGCAGAATATGAAAGAAAATGCTGTAATGACAGTGGAAATTACAGAGATAAAAGGTAATACACTTATTGTAAAAAACAGCGAAAGTCCAAAACAACTGATTTCTTTATCTGCTTCGCATCTTGAAAACGTCAAGCCAGTAGTAGGCATGAAGCTTGAAGTGACATTTTCCGGTGTATTTCTTGAAACCTATCCGGAACAGTTTGCCGATGTAAAGAAAGTAACTGTAATTAATGAGAAATTTGACGCAGAGGAATTCTTTGTGTATGTAGGTACATACGGCGAGGGACTTCCGCAGTTCCGTTATTTTTACCAGAAATCCGACGGCAGTTATACTGCTGACAAGGTGATATGGGAGAACGCTCCGGCTGATATCAATTATGGTGATGTTTTTGTTGCTGACGGTGAAATAAGTCTGACAAAGGTATATCCGGCAGCTGATAATCCGGTGTATGCTCATGCGTGTCACTATACCATTGACGAGGGTGCTGTGTTGAACAAAGCAGGCAGCTGTGCTGACTTAATGGAGAAGAAGGATCTGACCGTTACAAGCAAAACTTACGACGGTTCAGCGCACTGGAGCGTTCGTTATAAGGATGACGCTGATACAGAGTATTATTACGGTCTGAGCGTACTTGCATCTTCTCTTGAAGTAGATCCGCTTGACTGCGAGATCGGCGATGTATATACATTTGCTTTATATAACGATTATATGGTGGTTCCGCTTGAAAAGCAGGAAGTATCTGAAAGCTATGGAATTGGTGTAAGCAAGCTGCCGGATAAGACGGTGTATCAGCTCGGAGAAGAACTTGATCTGTCAGGTCTGCGTCTGAACGGAAGTTATACCATGGGCGAGCTTGTTGCCTGCATTATGAACGAGGATTATTATGAACTTCTTGAAAGCAATGTTCCGATAGAAGTTGATACTTCAATGTTTGACAATACAAAAGCCGGAACATATTCCATTACAGTCATGTACGGCAATGCAAAGGATTCATTTACAGTAGATGTGCTCGATACTGAGCCGGCAAGCGGAGATGTGAACAACGACGGAAACTTTGTCCTGTCCGATGTTGTTCTGCTTCAAAAGTATCTGATTGATGTACCGGATACAAACTTTGTCAATTGGCAGGCGGCAGATTTTTGCAAGGATGGAAGACTTGATGTCTTTGATCTTGTGCTGATGAAAAAGGCTGTAATTGAAACTCTGAATATCTGATTACGCAGTAATCCGGAAATTATACACATAAATATCAAAAGTGATCTGATACGGATTTTTTCCTGATTGTTCTGCGTCTTCATATAAAACTATAACTATTTTAGGAGCAATTATTATGAAAAAATATTTATTAAGTATTATTCTGACAGCAATGCTTTCAATGTCACTTGCCGGATGCGGTATGACAGAAAATGAATCTTCGTCAGATTCTTCCGGTGAAAAAACTACACAGACAGAGGAATCAGCAGCAACAGAAGCAGTTTCTGCGGAAACAACCAAAGAACAGGAAAAAGAAGTGTCCACCGAAGCGGTAACTACAGAAGCTGAAAGTGAAATTTCTACCGAAGCTGTGACTACAGCAGCTGAAAGTGAAGTTCCCACTGAAGCAGTAACTACAGAAGCTGAAAGTGAAGTTCCCACTGAAGTTGTGACTACAGAAGCTGAAATTGAAATTTCTACTGAAGCTCCCGCAGAAACCGCAGAAGCAAAAGAAGTTTTCGCTCTGAACGGACCTATGGCACGAAAGCAGAATGTAAGTGAGTTCAACAATGCAAAGGTTCCGGCATCATTTACGATGAATGATCTTGTACAGGCTGGCGACGGTACATATACGCTTACTGTAACTCTCTACGGCTATGAGTATTTCAGTGCTAAGGATATTACGGCACTGACTGCCGGAGATACGGTTTATTGCCTCGGAACTCCGGTAAAGGTCGAAACAGCAGAGATATCCGGCGACAGAGTTATAATCAACGGCGGAATCGAAAACGGCGGACGTGTATTCAGAACAAATGATAATTCCGTGTATTATGAATCCGGCATGAATAGTGCTAAATCCTACTATACGATCGGCGTGAATACATATACGCTTGCTGAGGATTTCACTATGACAGACAATGCTGTTATGGAGTCTCCTAAGACATATACAGCAGATGAATTTGCGGCACTTTCAGATGATGTTTACGGTTTCAGAAATAGAAATACTATTGTAAATACAACTGACGGCGTGATTTCTTCAATTGTAAGAAATTATACTCCCTGATTTTATATTACTGTAAACAGGAAAAGCCTGTATCAAGCGAATTGTGCTTGATACAGGCTTTATTGTTATTCTGTCGGAAGATCAATAAAAGTCGGTTCGTGCTTAGCTTCACGGACGTATCTCAGCATATCGTCACGGAGCAGGCGTACAGTAGAAGTACTGATACCCGGATGACCGCTGATATATTCATCCTTCATGAGGTCGTTGTCAATGACAAGCTGAATGTTGTTGTCAGTATCGAATATGAGTTCCAGTGCAGATACAGAGCCGGGGATAGTGTGCAGATACTCCTGCATCTTGTCAGCTTCCGCAAAGGAAAGTCTTGCACAGCCGAGCTGTGAAGTCAGAAACTTTGTCTTGAAAGGCTTATCTCCGGGCATAAGCAGCATATAGAAGCTTGTCTTCTGACGATTGCAAAGGAACAGGTTCTTGCAGATTTTTGCTCCGAGAACTTTCTCAATTGCGAGACAGTCCTCCATAGTATCAGCGTGTTCGTGGTCGGCACGTTTGTAATCTATGCCAAGAGCGTCGAGTCTGTCGTATATAGCCATTTCAGTGTCGGAACGCTGGTCTGTAGGTCTGCCTGTGTAAAGTGTGTTATCAATATTCATTTTTTTATTCCTCGTTTTCATTTTCATAAGTCAGTTCAAGCAGAAATTACTTGTTCTTCTATTTTAACACTTTTGTTTCCTGAAATCAAGATTTTTATTTTGGAGTTGTATGTGTAAAAATTTTTTTTAGGCAAATTAAGGCAAGAAAAAAGATTGGAAGTTTTTTTGTTGTTATGTTTGATTAGTCTCGCTTACATCTTCATTATCGTCAACCGGCGTGACTTCAAAATCTTTTGTGACTTCTTCAGTAGCTTCTGCAATTTTATCAAAGAATTCGACAATATCTGTAAAAGCCGGAATTGTTACTTTGAATGTATGCGGTTTATCGGGCTCAAATACAACAACTTTGAATCCGCCGAAAATTAAAAGAGCTGTTACTGCCTTGATAATCATTTTTTTCATAACAATACCTCCTGAGTCATTAAGTGTATAACCTTATGACTATATTATAGCATAGTTATAGAACATATTTCGTAAGGGGGGCTTGTTTTAAATAAAAAAGGTTTGTAAAGCTTTTCGAAAATCGTACCGTTTATGATTTGACCGCTGTCAGTGAAATCGGGGTGATATTCATCATTGATGAGTTTTGTTGCAATCAGAATATAATCTCCGTTACCATGTTCAATGCCAATACGATTTCCATTAAGAATGGCTTTTTCTCCGTAATCTACTTCAATAGTGAACGGTGTATCATCCGGTATCATGATTGCTGTATATACTGTATCCAGTTCAATTGTATCAACTTCTACAGGTTCAGATGTGATTTTTTCGGGAGCAATATTATATTTCTTTACTGTTTTTTCTCCGATGGGCCACATTTCGCCAGCAATTCCAGTTACTACATAACCTGTGTTATCAACTTTCTCATAGGCATCCTCCAAAAAGTTATATATAACTCCAGGCTTATCAGCAACATTGTATACTTGCTTTGGATCGGCAATCTGTATTTTTGCCCGATATGATCTGTTGGTGTAAAATTTCCACTGAGTGGCGTCGTTTGTAATCCACTGAATATTTTCGCTGATATTCATATAATTGTCTCCTTTTCATTGCATGAACCATTTAAAGATATCATAACATAAAAACATACTTTTTCAACGGTTAATTGTCCAGCGTATATGTAAAAATACAGGTAGTATAGGGAACGCTGCCTGACAGGATGATGCAGGTATCCGTCCCTTCATTAGAAATATACCAGTATAATTATACTATATAAAATGGCACTGAATTTCAAGGGGGGAGAAAAAAACACAGTACTTTGTGGCTGATGTTACAAAAGTACTGTGTTTTTCAGTTTAATGGTTATAAATTTCTTGTTTGGACGGAAAACAATATTATTCGTTTATAAGCTTTTCAGCGATAAGCACAGCACTTTCGATCAGCTTAGGACACTCTGCGATACATAAAGCTTACTGAACATCGGTCATATTGTCGTCAGGGACGCTTATCGTTGCACTGCAATTCATTATATCAGTAGCGGTGCCAAGTATAACAAGAAGCTTGTAGAATTTTTGGTGTAACTGCCAGTGTATTAGTTCATGTGCAACTGTGATTAGAACTTCACCATCTAATTCGTCATAGTACCTCTTCTTAATTAATAAGGATAGTGCCAGGTTCAGCCGTTGATCTCCGTTGTTTTCAACTTTTTATTTTTCTCCTGTCTTAATGAAGTTTATCAGCTTTTCAAGGTCATCAAAGTCGTCGTAGTCGCCGATTATTCCCTCACGGTGATAGACAATTCCTGATTTTTCGTTGCGTTCAAGGCAGTTCAGAAGCTCCTCAACGCCGAATCTCCTTGTGAACTCAGCAAATGCCCGAGCTTTTATCTTCTCCTTGTACAGTCCCTTGCGGCAGCTTTCGGGCTTGCACTCGTAACAGCCGCTTATATTCTTTTCAAGTACGCATTTTCTGTTTTCGCACCATTCGGCATCCTTGCACCATGAAAGGTCGAGAAAGCCGTCCTGCTTACATCCCTTGCACTCAGCATTTTCCGAGCACAGACAGCAGGCAAGTCCGCATCGTGCGATACCTAATTCACGTTTCATTTATGTACCTCCGTATGTGTGATTATTCTATGGAAACTCCCATATCATACGCTTCTTTCAGCGCCGAGTTACCGTCAATGTCGCCGATGTCATTTACTCCTCGCACTAATACTGTACCTATACTTTCAAGCTTGAAGAACTCCAGCACCATTTGGTACTGCATCAGTATCGGATCAAACAGATTCGGAAGCTGTGCTGCTCCTACAAGCAAAAGTCCGAGTTTCTTGATATGAAACGTGTTCCTCATGGGAGTGTGAAGCCTGTCCACGATAGCTTTCAGCTGTGCGCTGATACCATAGAAATATACAGGTGAAGCGATGACAACGATATCCGCATTTCTTAGCTTCTCATATATCTTCACCATGTCATCATCCTGGAAACATTTATTGCCTTCTCGCACGAAACAGCTGTTACAGCCTATGCAGGGATTGACATTATAATCGGCAACATACACTATCTCAACGTTATTATTCTGGACAGCTCCATCTGCAAAGCTCTGCACCAGCCGTGCAGTATTGCCATTTTTTCTCATGCTGCCGTTAAGTATTAATATATTATTTTTCATTTATAATCCTTATTCACTTTTATTGCCTCATATATAAGGTAAGTAGATTGAGAGCCTCCTCTCGGAGGCCCATTAATAGCTCTATTACAGCTTAATCATATTTAGGAGTTCTTGATAATTATTAACCGCATCATATAGAACTTCACTTGTATTGACCTTGTTGAACAGAACCCTCGCACAGTCAATTTTCGCTTTTTCAATAGGTCTGAGGTCAATACTTGACATTGAACCTTTAGTTTCAGCAATAAAATATATATGCTTTACTGTTCCCTCGTTAAAGGCTATCGCCCAGTCAGGTGAATAATGGCCTAAAGGAGTTGGTATATTGAATCCCTTCGGAAGTTTAGCATATACACATACTTCTGATGCTGAATCAAGATCTTCTGCAAATCTGCGTTCTACGCTCTTTTCAGCAGTACCATCAGTAAATACATAGTTCTGAACGTGTTTCTGTGCCTTAAATGCCTTATCAAAGCTCTGATTGCTCTTATCAGCAGTAAAGATATTAGAATCGTATTCGCCATCTATCTGATTATAGCTTATATGGTCAACGATCATTGTCGCTTTTTGCTCACGAATAAGACGAATCATTTTAGCAATGAACTCCTCAGGATTGTATTTAAACATTGCAAACTTGTCTATCCGCAATCCTTTTATAATTGCAGCAACAGTATTTCTTGTAAGAACGGTGCCTTCGGCTATCTTTCCTATGAGATCGTAGCGTATCTGGCTGATCTGAGCGTGACGAAGAGTTTGAGTCCTTGTCTTTGCAGTGTCAAAGGAGTCGTTTCTTTCAATCTCATACTGATTTATATCAGACTTCTGCTGACCTGTTGTAGTGGTGTATTGCAGTTCAGAAACATACAGATTATTGTTGATATAATCGATAGCCTTTTCAACTAATTCTGAGCTGTTGAAATTAACTGTGTATGCATATTTGTGATTGATAGATTTCCATAAGGCCTGGAATTCCTTCTTATAGAAGTTATCGTTAAGCGGATTGTCTTTAACTTTGGTTTCATGTCCATCTGATACCATATCTTTCAGCACACTATCGTCAAATATGCCCTGTACCAGTTTATGTATGCCTACTTCAATAGGCTTTAGTTCATCTGGGACTGGAATGAGAGAATTGTTTGCAAGATCATTCCGATATTCTTCTGTTACATTATCATCATCATCGATATAATCATTCTTCAGAAGATATTTGTATATCGCCTTAGCCTGCTTATTATCAATAACAACCGGCATTTCGCCATTCATAACAGTTTTTCCTACAAAGTATTCTATAGTTGCCTTTGAAGGTCGGTCATAGAGTACTGTCTTAATATCTGACTGTAAATCTGCTACAAAGTTCTTATAGCTTTCGCTTGCAATAACCGTCAGCATATTAATACTGTGAACGTTATCACCACAAGAGTCATTATCCATACGATTACCTGACTGATTCACGCATAATCTTAGTCCACGTCCTACTTCCTGACGTTTCAATGTCTGGCTATCAGAATGCTTCAATGTACATATCTGGAATACATTAGGATTGTCCCAGCCTTCACGAAGGGCGGAATGTGAGAATATGAAACGAGTAGGCTCATCGAAGCTCAGCAGTCTTTCCTTGTTTTTGAGGATAAGATCATATGCTGAAATATCATCTGATATATCACTACCACGCTTGACGGAACTATCTACGCTCCTGCCTTTTTTGTCGATACTGAAATAACCACGATGAACCTTCGATACATCACTACAGGTGGTGCGAAGATACTTCTGATAGTCAGTATCAAACATAGTGAGGTTATCGTTCAGGATACTGGTGTATTCCTGCTCGAACATCTCACCGTATTCACCAAGCACTTCATCGCCGTTTTCATCATACTGACGATACTTTGCTACTTCATCGATGAAGAAAAGGGAGAGTGTCTTTATACCCATATTATAGAGCTTTTCTTCCTTTTCAAAATGAGAAAGAATAGTCTCTCTTATCTGGATACGACGCATATCCTTCTCGGAAATATCGCCTGTGATCTCACCAGTCTGCAATATCTCTCCGTTAGTGAATGTAACTGTACCACGGATGGGATCAATATCTGATATAAGATAGCCTTTATACTGCTCCATTTCATTGGATTTGTAATAGAGGTTATCATCAACGCCGAGCACTTTGGTCTCACGCTTTATATGATCTTTGTACTTGACCTCAAGCTCTATCCTTGCCATAGGCGGCTTATTGTTGGAGAGTACAATGCTTTCCAGATACAGATATTTATCAGTTCCACGAAGGTTTTTCACTTCAAAGCCCTTGACTTCTATTTTCTTGACAAGACGTTTATTATAGGCGTCAAGGGCGTCAAGAACATATACAAGGTTATGTTGCTTAGCGTGAGTAGCTGAGTAGTTAAGGCTGAACAGCGGATTGAAGTTCTTCAGTGCTTTCTGTGTAACAGCCCCACCCATCTTCTGAGGCTCATCAAGGATAATGATAGGTCGGTTCGCCTTGATAACGTCGATAGGACGGCGTGAACCGAAATCGTCACGCTTCGAGTAGATGATACGAGCGTCCTTGCTCTTGCCGTCCTCTTTGAGAGAAGCCGCAAATGCCTGTGTATTGATTATCATTACATTGATACCGGCACTTGACGAAAAGTTGTCCAGCTGATTGAGGTTAGAGCTGTTGTAAACGAAAAATCTCGCCTTCTTGCCGTAATGCTCCATGAAGTGATCCACGGTTATCTCAAAGGACTTCTTCACGCCCTCACGAATAGCAATACTCGGCACAACAACGATGAACTTGCTCCAGCCGTAACGCTTGTTCAGCTCGAACATAGTCTTGATATAGACATAGGTCTTTCCTGTGCCGGTTTCCATTTCGATATCAAGACTGCACCTGCCAAGCTCCTTGATAAGATTAGGAGAGAGACGGATATTGTTCGCAGTCTGCATTTCATGGATGTTTTTCAGAAGTTCCGTATCAGTAAGCTGTACAGCTTCGTTCTTGTAGCCCATGCTGTTTTCGAGGTCGAGGAGTTCGTCATCTTCGGCAGTATCCTCCGCAAGGAAAGAGAGCTGCTTGTCGTCTTCTTCAAGGGTACCCATATCACGGATATAACCCACACGCTCGTGAAGTCCCTGACCTTTGAATATATTCACAACAGCTTCGACAGCATCGGTCTGATACTGTTGTATCTTAAAATTGAACTTCATCACATCACCTTCCTGACCGTATCCTTAGAATAGGCCTCGAAAATCTGGTCGAAGTTAGCGGCAACGGAGTCGCTTGCCATTGAGCTGTCACGCATAACGAAGTAATACGGCTTCATTTTTGCGACAGCAGTAATAGTCTCCTCGGTGACATTTTCATCGAAGCAGGCAATGAGGAAGCCGTCAGCGACGTTATACACGGTCTTGCCGCCGATAACTGTCTGCTCTATCTTGCTTGAAAGGAGCACTCCGAGATCGAGCATTACCTGGAAAAGCAAGTCCTCGGGAGTTCTGTCCTCCTTGATGTTATCGACAGTACCCATAAGCGTTTCAATGGTAAGCTCGTCGGGGTTATAGTAAACATCCTTCATATTTGTACTGTCGAGTTTGAGGACACGGAAACCAGTATCTAAATTTTTATACTTATCAGCAATCTTATCTACTTCAAATGTTTCACCATAAGTTGCCATTTCAACTGTTTCTTTCTGTGCTTCGGCTAATATCTTTTGTCCTGCTCTGCGTATCCTTTCCTTGCCTATCTCGCAGATATTCTTGTAGCCTGCCTTGAAAGCCTCGCTCTTTTCGTCTGTTTCTTCGGGGAGCTGTACCATTATGAATTTACGGTGTCCGCCGTCCTCTGCATTAAGCTGCATTACTGCATGGGCGGTTGTGGCACTGCCTGAGAAGAAGTCGAGGATATAGCAGTTTTTATCAATTTTTGTACTCATATCAATAAAGTGCTTTATTAGATTCACTGTTTTAGGGTAACTAAATATTTTTCCCTCAAATAATTCTGTAATCTCTTTTGTGCCATCAAGCGACATACCTATTTCATCTGGTAATTTTGTACTTGCAGGCATCATACCAAATGCTTCGCCAGCTTTAAGCATATCGTCATATTTCCAATATCTAAACATCGGTCTTTTAATATTAAGGAAATCATAATCTCCTGGAAATACAATTTTGCCTTTAGCATAGTATTCGTCAAATGTTTCTTTAGTAACCGCCCATGTTCTTAAGGGATTTACTGGATATTCTTCACCATTTTTCGGATTAACCATTGTGAAATTGCTATTTGGTCTTTCTGATGCAGTCCTTTGAGTAGTCAGATCGTGAATTCTCCACGGTTTATTCGGATAATCAGGAGTTTCATAATACTGTCTTTCAGTTCCATTAACTCTTGCAACAAATGAATTGTTTTTTGCATAAACGACTATCCATTCATAATCCTGAGACACACCGAAAGGGACATCAGATTTTGCCGTTCTTTTACGCCATGGGAATGTTGCAACAAAATTAGAAGCTCCAAACACTTCATCGCAAACTTTTTTCAAATTCTCTTGTTCATTATCATCAATCGAAATAAAAATAACGCCGTCATCGGTCAGCAGATCCTTAGCAAGGCGCAGACGGGGATATATCATATTAAGCCAGTCTGTATGGAATCTGCCGTTGCTTTCAGTATTCAGCACAAGGCGGTTGCCTTCCTCGTCGAACTGTCCGCTCCTGTCAAGATAATCATCGGTATTCTCCGCAAAATCATCATTGTAAACGAAGTCGTTGCCCGTATTATAGGGCGGATCTATGTAAATCATCTTTACCTTGCCGAGATAGGTTTCCTGCAAAAGTTTGAGAACATCGAGGTTATCGCCCTCGATATAGAGGTTTTCTGTATTGTCAAAGTCAACGCTTTCCTCACGGCAAGGACGGAGAGTCTTAGCTATCGGTGAATTTGCCGCAAGTACGGCTTTTTTCTTGTCAGGCCATGTGAACTGGTAGCGCTCATCTTTGCCCTCAACAACGGTTGTGCTTATCTCCTGCATGAGAACATCTTTATCTATTGCACGGACTACCTCGCCGTTCTCGTTGATAGTCTCGGTTACTGCGTTAGGGAATAATGCGGCGAGCTTCTGAAAATTCTCGTCGGCTTTATTCGGGGTGTGCATTTTGAGTTTGTTCATTTTGGGGATCCTCCGCATTCTCTTTAGGTTTCAATTTAATTAAGAAGTCTGTCAATAAAATAGCATTTAAAGCAGCTTTTCGTGTCGGATATTTAATATACCAACTATGCGCTATACTGTGCCTATTGGGAACTCCCTCAACAACATCTTCTACGCTATAACAAGTCTTAATTATCATTTCATTATAAAAATCACTAAAAACTTTTTCAAATCCGTTTTCATCTACGAGTTCGCTGAAGTCTTTTTTTAACTCGTTATTTGACCTTTTCTTTTCCGAAAGTTTCGACTTAATAAGTCCTTCCCACATTGTAGCTAAAAAAGGAATTACTAATGCGTATTCCTTTCGTAGAAAGGCTTCGAGAGTTTGTCCGAGAGCTTTTTTTATGTATGGCTCTAAATTTGAGTTATTCCATGACCGTTTGATTATCTTGATTTCATTAGGCGTGTAATAATCTAAAATTGCTTTATCAATGCGTTTTTCTCGTCGTTTGCTTTTGCCACGACTTGTTGCAAGTATATCGCTTACTTCTACGAGCAGGTCAATGCCTGCTGTCCACCCTGCGTACGGGAACCACTTGCACTCATACATCGCATTAATATATTTTTCATTAAGCTCATCAAGTCTTTTTAGATGTTCTTCGTCAATTTTCAACTCTTCAAGAGCTGTTAAAATAGGAGTGAAATCAAATGATTGTAGCCACTCAACTATCGGAGACTTTATAAATGCCATTAATGCTGATGACATGTTTTCGACTATGTTTTTAAAGGCGTTTCCAAGAGCCGTTGTTATAGTTTTATTTATTGAAGTTGCAATAGAAACCCATTCTGGGTCAATGTGAAAATTTGACAACATATTAGCCATCTTTACGGCTGGAGTTTCAATCGTTGCCATTGAAAGTGCAAGCGAAGGTGGCTCGATAAGTGCAGGAGAAACAATCGATTGAGCTATTGATGTGGCGTTTGATAAGTTGGGTAAATCAAGATGAGCAGTAGCTGTTAAACATTGCATTTCTTCCTGTTGCTCAAGTGTTGGTTTAAAACACTCTGTTAATTTTGAGTTTGCATCGATAATCTCACCAAGTGACTCAGGTATAGAATTTTCAAATGTATTATCGTTAATTAGAATCGCCCCATTTCAGTTATCAAATTCGGCTCCAGTCTCAATAATAAAGAGGATTGTAGAGCTTTTCATATACTTCATCGCCCTCTTTAGTGTCAATCGGTGCAAGCACATTGACAAAAGTGAGATTAAACGAATATACCGAACTTTCCATTCGTTTCATAAGATTTATAGCCATTAATCGTCGTATTCCCTGTTCACGTCCTGCCTGTGTAAGACTTCCGCTGTCATCATATAATTCTGAATACTTACTCATTTTACTTGCCTGAATAAAGTGTGAAGGTCTATATATATTAAGATTCAGCAGCATGAGCTGTTCGAAAATCTCATTATAATTAATAGCAGACTTCTTTGTAGTAAGGCAAGGACTAAGCGACTTAGGCTTTAATCTTGTAGGGAATGTTCCGATATCCGTAGTATCGTAATATTTCTGTATATGCTTGCGGGAACGTGCTATGGTGACGGAATCAAGTACCTCGAAGAAATCGAAATCAAGCATCTTAAGCAGGTTTTCAGATGTTCTGTCGCAGGTTTCCCACTTACTCCATGTATTGAAAGCTCTCTGAGCGTTTCTGAATATCTCATCAATAGAACGAGTCGTATTGAGTTTCTCGTCGATATAATCAGTATTTCCTTCATAAGCGAGAGCAAGCTGATTCTTAAGATCATTAAAGCGGTTATTAACAGGAGTTGCAGACAGCATGAGCACTTTGGTTTTCACGCCTTTTCTGATAACATGGTTTAAAAGGCGCAGGTAACGATTTTCTTTCTCATCATCTTCACCTGAAAGCTTACCGCCGTTACGGAAGTTATGAGATTCATCAATAACAACAAGGTCGTAGGTACTCCAGTTAATATAGCTGAGATCGATGCCATTAGACAAGCCACTCTTCCGATTCAGATCTGTATGATAGAGGACATCATAGCGTAGTCTGTCAGATGCAACTGGATTATTTTTGTAATTATTTTTGTATGTATTCCAGTTATTTGTGAGCTTCTTTGGGCAAAGAACAAGCACTGATTTATTGCGGTTTTCATAATACTTGATAACAGCAAGGGCTGTAAATGTTTTACCAAGTCCGACACTGTCAGCAAGTATACAGCCATTATATTTCTCAAGCTTGTTTATAATAGCAAGAACAGCATCCTTCTGGTAATTAAACAGCATATTCCATATCTTACTGTCTTTGAAACCTGTCGCTTCATTTGGTAAATTATCCTCTGATATATCATCAAGGAATTCATTGAAGATATTATAAAGTGTCACGAAGTATATGAAATCAGGAGCGTTTTCATTATAAGCGGCAGTTATGTTATCAATAACTTCATCCGTTACGACCTGAAGCTTATTTGGATCACTCCAAAGATTTTCAAATAATGAGAGGTATGCATCAGAAAACGGAGTACAGCTTTTCTGTATCATCGTATACGCATTATTTCCTCTTTCACATCCTAGATCAACCGTTGTAAATCCATTGATTGGACTATAGCTTTTATCATCAAGATTGATGAATCCCATCATATTCTCATTTGTTGTGTTGGATTTAAAAATAACTTTTTGACGTATCCACTCAGCACACTCTTTGGCTATTGCCTTTTGAGTTAATTCATTGCGAAGCTTCACCTCGAACTCGGTGCCATACAGACTGCGTTCGCGGTTAAGGCGCGGAATATAGAACTCTCTCTTTTCCTTACGAGCCTTTTCGGTTGTAAATGTTGGTGAAGTGAATATGAAACGGAGTTCATCAATATTCTGTAATTCGTTTTTTAGTTCCTGAAATGCATAGATAGAAAAGCAAGCAGCTGCAACAGATAGCCTGCTTCCTTTTTTTATTTCTGATGATAAATCATCCTTTAGGGTTTTAGTAACATTATTTATTAACTCAAAAGGCATCATGTTATCCATAATATTCACTCCATAATAGAATACCAACCACTAGTTGGCCATAAATACATTATTATTATAGCACAATTCAACGATTGGCGCAAGTGGAAGCTCTCAGCTACAGCTATATAGACAAACTGCTTCCGGGTATCCTCGCTGTTGAGATATGTATAAACAGAAGCACCGCCCGAAGGCGGTGCAGATATATCATAATCCAACAATGTCATTTATTGAGAAGAGTGTAGCTTTTCCGGATACTATGACCTTATCTCCGCCACTCTCACAGTACAGAATACCGGTACGGGAAGAAGCCTGGAAAGCAGTAATAGTCGATTTATTCAACCTTCTGCTCCAATAGGGAGCGATCATGCAGTGAGTTGAACCAGTCACAGGATCCTCGTTCACGCCATATTTGGGAGCAAATACTCGTGAAACGCAGTCATATTTTGTTCCTTTGGCAGTGACAGCAATACAAGCACCGTCCAGTTTTGAAATAAGTGCCATATCAGGTTGCAAGTCCCGGACTTCGTCCTCATCTCTCAGCACAAACAGTATATCACGGTCCTTGTATGCGGCGAGAGGTATAGTACCGAGAGCTTCGATCATCATATCCGTTATCTCGATATGCTCCAGCTTATAGGCAGGAAACTCCATTTTTATTAAATCTCCGGACCTTCGTACAGTAAACTCACCGATCTGACCGCAGAAGTTGAGAGTATCATCCTCCTGCTCATAGAAGTTGAAAAGAACGTAAGCAGTCGCAAGAGTAGCGTGACCGCAGAAATCAATCTCGCTTTTTGGAGTAAACCAGCGGATATGATAACGATCATTCTCATTTACAACAAATGCAGTTTCAGACAGATTGTTCTCAGCAGCGATACTCTGCATGATATCATCGTTGGGGAATTTGTCAAGAACGCATACAGCAGCAGGATTTCCCGAGAATATTTTATCCGTGAAAGCATCAACAATATACTGTTTCATTTGTTTCTCCTTAATACAGTTCCTTCAAAGTAAGAAGTCTGACTTCTCCACGCTTTTCACATTCCAGAAGCTCCTTAGTAAAGCCACCGAGTGAGAAAATATAGTAATGGTACTTGCTGCCCTTACCGAATACAGAGGCGTAGTGCTTAATGAGTTCCAGCTCGTCAACGCCTATCTTTTCATTGCGGTATTTGCATGAGCCGATGATATATTCATTGTTATCAGCTGATTTGCCGACGATATCTATCTGAACTTCTTTACGAGTAGTCTTATCTGACCCCCACCATTGGCCAATATCCGAGAGCGTTATCGGAAGATCATCAGCATAATACAGCAGATATTCCTTGCATATCTCCTCAAAGGTAAGTCCCATGTGTTCGTGGAAATGCGCTTTAATTGCTTTGTCATATACCTTTTCAATTCGACCGGATGTGATAGCAGTCATATTACGCGGTACAAACCGATACCAGAAACGGAAAAATTGGTCTTTAATAGCATATACCGTCTTTCGCCCTGGCTTTTCAGTGAGCGGAGTTTCTTTCTGGAGTATGCCAAGATCAAGCAAGACCTGAATATATTTAGCACATTTACTGCTTTCGATACCTACTTTTGTGGATATATCGTTTGAACGTGAAGCACCGCCAGCTATTGCGGTAATAATTGAATTATACATAGCAGGCTCACGAAGCTCCTGTTTCAGAAGATTCTCAGGTTCTTCAAACAGATATGCAGAAGTGTCAAATAAGTTTTCAAGTAAAGCTGCATCAATATCATTCTTAACCGCAAGCTTGTTGATATAGTGAGGGATACCGCCTGTAATACCATATACAAGCGACAGCTGTTCAGGTTTAAGTTTTGGAAGGAAAGCAGTGATCTCACGGTACTTAAGTGATTCAATTTTGAACTGAGCAGTCCTTCTGCCATACAGCGGACTTTCATATCCAAGCACCTGATACTCCATAAAGCTCATGGAAGATCCGCAGAGGATAAGGAATAGCTTGCTGTTTTGCCATATATGGTCGATGATATGCTGAAGTCGTGAAGATATAGACTTCTCAGCTTTTGCAAGATAGGGATATTCGTCTATTACAAATATAAGGCGATTTTGTTTTGACAACTCAGTTATCTCCTGAAAAGCTGCGTCATAGCTGGGATATATCGGAGCATCAGCGCCAACAAGCTCAGGATTTTTATATTCATAAATGGCTCTGGATAAGCTTTCAAGGTTTTCCTGAGATGTGGCATTGAGAGCAGAAAAGAATATGACTGGCTTGTTCTGACAGAATTCTTTTATCAGTGCGGTTTTACCAACTCTTCTGCGTCCATAGATAACAACGCATTCAAAGTTGTTATCATCATAGCGGTGCTTAAGTTTTCCCAGTTCATTTTCACGACAATAAAACATACCTGCTCCTCCAAATTAGTGAATTATGAGTTAGTAACTTACAAGTATATTATATATCATTGTGCGTGATATGTCAAGTTTTATTCTTGGTAATTCAGCAGTATTTTATTATCACATAGTTGCGAACAGCTTCTCCCGGCACAAAGGCCGGGCATGATAACGAGAATCATAATGAAGCTGTCCGGTTTGAATCAATAAAAAGTATCAGGCGTTATATTTAATTAGTCCTTGGTTTTATGAGGTTTAAATAACTTTTCAAAAGGTTTCTTATCGTGGTCAATATCTAAGGAATTATCCTTTCTCTTCTCAATGACAAGCAAGACGTCCTGTTGAGTTATATCAGCCAAACGCTGAGCCATCGCAAAGTTAGTCTCATTATTTGCATGCAGCATTTTTCCGTTTCTGATGTTTGTTGTGCCAATGTAATCGTGGTTATGGTACTCAGAACTTGCTGTATGTTTTTTGTGAGTTCCAGCAAGAATTTGATGATCTTCTTTCAATGGCTCTATAAATTTCTCATTAATTGCCATTGCTGTTTCAGCATCAGGTGCAGTTTTCTTCGTCAACGACATCATGTACTGAATAAATGGATTTTTCTCTTCATTACCATAATTCTTTGCAATAGATTTAAACTGTCTTTTGGTGTTTTCAGGATTGCTGTAATCCACACCATATCCTCTGACTGCAACACTGTCTTCATTTGCCGGATATGGCATTATATGATCACAGTAATCTTCCGAACAACCAGCGTATGTAAATACTTTCAAAATTTCCATAGTTTATTTTCCTCCTCTTGTGCTTCTTCGATTTTACCTGCTCTGCACAAGTTTATGATAGTCTGTGTTTTTGCCAAAATATAAGGCGTAGGTATGTCAGCACGCTGCTTCAATCTTTCATTTGCAATAGTCGCAAACTTGGATTCTCTTTCTTTTGCTTCCTTTTCAATATCAGCAATCGTTTCTTCTTCGATCCATATGGATTTCTTCTTTTTCATAGGATGTACCTCCATAGTATAGTATTTTCAATAATGACGTACATTTGTCTTTTTTACCCGCATATGGCATCAATATAAGATATATATTATATATTTAATAATTAATATATAATATAATTACAGGTTAAAAGCAAGAATGTCCGACATTATTACTATACAGTACATTTGTCCTACAAAAAAACTCCCGAATAGTTGGGAGTAGAAAATATATTCAGAAAAACGATAACAGATTATTAATCAAGTTTAACTATGTAAAGTTTGTAAAGTCCTCCATGACTTGCTCCTTCGACTGACGTTCAGTTCAACATTATTTCCGTAGGGAGTTATTATCATTCTCTCAGCTGTATCATTATCGGTACAGCTGTTTTTTATACTCACGCCGCCCGAAATGGGCGGCAAGAATATCCCCCATAACTTTCCTTCAAAATAACAATATATATTTCTATTTCTCATTTTTTCGAATCTCCAAATATATATTATTACTGTGATACCCTGATCGTGGTAAATAATATTGAAAGGAGAAGCTTAAAAAATGTTCAACAATAACCGCTATCTGACTTGTGGCGTAGATTATGCAATACCGCTTGAATTGCAGTTATTCCTGTGGAATTGCGTGGATGAATTGCCTGCTGAAAGAGACTATTTACAGGTCTTTAAACTCGAACCCTTCGGTGAAATGCAGAGAATCACGCACACATCAGAAAATCCCGAATATAAAATGGAATATCTTATTCCGTCAGAAAAGCCGATAGCCGAGAAGATTTACATAATCGATGACGGCGACCACTCAACAATGCTGCTTGCAGAAGAATATTAATGACAATGCCGCTCCTTCGGGAGCGGCTATTTTACGTTATTTTGGAGGAAATCAAAATGGAAGAAAATAAAATCATTTGTTCCCATTGTGGAGCAGAAATTACAGATGATGACTACTCAATGGTCAATGGACAAGTTGTCTGTTCTGATTGCGTAGAACGCTATTGCTGTACTTGCGACAGATGCGGAGCGACTATCTTTGACTCTGATGCCTTCGGTGACGAATATACAAATCTTTGCGAATCGTGTTATGATAATTTTTATATCCGTTGTGAAAATTGTGACGCACTTGTTCACGTTGATGATTGCTTTCATCTCAATGGTTATGATTATTGCAGCGACTGCTACCACGACGAGGTCAATAAATGCCGAAATATCCATGATTATAGCTATAAGCCAGAGCCTATTTTCTATGGCGATAGTTCACGATATTTCGGAGTTGAACTTGAAATCGACGGTGCCGGCAAAGATGATGATAATGCCGAAGAACTGCTAAGAATAGCCAATTCCAACGGCAACAGTGAGCGTGTCTATATCAAGGGCGACGGTTCTCTTGATGACGGCATGGAGATAATTTCACATCCCATGTCCCTTGAATATCACAAGAATAATATGAACTGGGAAAATATCATGAAAAAGGCTATATCACTGGGATATCGCTCACATCAGACAAACACTTGCGGACTTCATATCCACGTGAACCGTGACAACTTCGGTGATTCCAGAGAAGAACAGGATGAGGTTATCAGCCGAATTCTGTACTTTGTCGAAACTCACTGGAATGAGATGCTGAAATTCTCACGTCGTTCAGAGTACAGCATAAACCGCTGGGCAGCTCGCTACGGCTTTGAAAAGACAGGTCGAGAGATACTGGATAAGGCTAAGAAAGGCAGTTATGGAAGATATACCGCTGTGAATCTTTGCAATTACAGCACAATTGAGTTCCGTATGTTCAGAGGCACACTGAAATACAACACACTTATCGCTGCACTGGAACTTGTGAACGCAATTTGTGATATTGCAGTTGGAACGAGCGACGAAGGATTACAGAAGCTTTCATGGTCGGAATTTGTAGCGAATATTACAGATACCGAACTTATTCAGTATCTCAAAGAACGCAAGCTCTACATAAATGAAGAAATCGAAATACAGGAGGAAATGTAAATGAAACCAATTGATTTTATCAAGGCTGTACCGACCGGAAGTCCTGTCGGTGATGTACTCAAAATAGCTACGCTGATTGCTGCAACAGTTCTTGTTGACAAAATCGGAGAAGTCGTAATGGAAGTATTAAATGACGGAAATCAGGCACTTTTAGACGTCAATTACAAGGAGGAGAATTAGAATGTGTGCACTTTTTGGTTGGCTCGATTATAAACAAATTGTGCCGTATAACGTACTGAAAAAACTCACTCAGGCACTTGCAAATGCGGCGGAAGAACGTGGCACGGATGCTGCCGGTATCAGCTACATAAAAGACGGAAAAGTAACGATATACAAAAGACCTAAGCCTGCTCATAAGATGAAATTCAACTTTCCCGAAGAAACAAGGGCAGTCATGGGACATACCCGACTTACAACTCAAGGAAATCAGAAGCTTAATTACAATAATCACCCTTTTTACGGCGAAACTGGCAGCACATCCTGGAGTCTGGCGCACAATGGTGTTTTGTGGAATGACCGAGAACTACGCAAGAACAAGCTTATACCTGATACTCACATCGAAACAGACTCTTATGCCGCTTGTCAGCTTATAGAATCTCAGCAGAAACTTGACTTCGACAGTCTCAAATATATGGCGGAGACCGTTGAGGGAAATTTCACATTCACCATGCTCGATGACAAAAATTCCCTATATATCGTCAAAGGAAGCAATCCCATGTGTTTGATTCACTTCGAAGCTTTGGGTATCTACATTTACGCTTCAACAGAAAGCATCATGAAGAACGCCTTGAAAAAGGTCGGATTCCATAAGTTTGCATACGAGCGAGTTGAGACTGATGAGGGTGATATTTTGTGTATCAACAAGAACGGTGAAATTACACGTGCTGAATTCGAGCCGAAGCTCTACCGTTCAAAATATGCTGCGTGGTATGATTACGATTACTCTACTTATTTTAATATACAAGAAGAAATCTTGCTGGCATATTGCAGTATGTACGGGGTAGATTCATCGGATGTTGAACTTTTGCTGGAGTGGGGATACACTTGTGACGAGGTGGAGGAGATGCTTATTGATACGAATCTGCTTCATGAAGCTCTCAGGGATATCAAGTTTATGTGCGGTGAAGCTGTGCATGAGGAATGCTGTGGGGTGTTATGATGAGCAAGATTAGCTATATTCGTGTTTCAACGGAACATCAGGAGACCGCTCGTCAAGAAGCGATAATGGAGCAATATCAAGTAGAGCGTGTATTTGCAGAAAAAATGTCAGGCAAGAATACTAATCGTCCTGAACTGAAAGCTATGCTTGATTATGTCCGAGAGGGCGATACCTTATATATTGAAAGTATCAGCAGACTTGGACGTTCAACACGGGATTTGCTTAATATAATAGATGTGCTTAAAAGCAAAGGAGTAACACTTGTCAGCAGCAAGGAAAATATAGATACCAATACTCCGCAAGGGCAGTTTGTTCTGTCAATATTTGCCGCTCTCTCCGAGCTTGAACGTGAGCAGACCTTACAACGTCAGCGTGAGGGAATTGCTATAGCCAAGGCTCAAGGAAAATATAAGGGCAGACAGCCTATTCCTATTGACTGGGTGAAGTTTGGTCAGCTGTATGAGCAGTGGAAGTCCGAGAATATCACAGCCGTGGAGTTTCAGAAACAGATGGGACTTCGAGCAAACACCTTTTACCGCAGAATTAGAGAATACGAGAGCAAACTATAGGAATGGAGCCGGCATGACCGGCTCCGTTTTTTCAATAGGGTGTCCGTTATTATTGCAATATTGCAAAAGCGGAAATATCACTTATGTGAAATGGTTTTACTGTGTTTCAATAGACTACGGGCTATTGAAATACATCAGGATTTGTTATACATCAGCTGCTTTGCTACTTTCTTCATACAATTCTTCAGGAATCGGCTCCGACGAGATACAAAGGTCGCGGTCTGCTTTCTCCCAAATTCTTCTGCAAGTATCCGTCATTTTTCTGCAATCACAGACATACACTAATGCGTTTCCAAGCTTGGAATATGTCACAGCACCTGTATATTCGAACGCTTCTTTGTAATTGGGATAGTATTCTGAAACACATGTATCTGATGCGGCTGTGAAATGCGTATGGAACGGAGGAGATTTCAGAATCTTTCCATCGTAGTCCACGATTGTGATCTCAAAAGGGGTTGGATTTAGTCTATCCGGAATCCTGAGTCGCTCATCCACTGAATGGAGATATGTATTACGTTCATGTCCGACACCAACGAGGAGGACTTTTCCGTTTGCTTCGTAAAGTCTGCTGATGCAACTGCTCATAGGCGCAGGAGATGCACATTTTTCTTCTCCCCTGACAAAATCAGCCGCACCTTTGCCAAACACTGCAACAGAATGAGTCGGGTGCAGGGAACGTATCCCGTCTTTACGAAAAGCCGCAACCTCAGCAAGCGTTCCAATGTCAGGAACAGTCGATCTGACATCGTAATACGGTGACTCCTTCCAAACCTTATCCCATGTATGCGTCGGTACAATAAATAGTCCGTCATGCAGGTACTCGCAGAATGCATCGATCAAGCCGTCTGCACCGTTCTCAATTTTGCCGATGGCACGTAAAGAGCAGTGAATTGTCACTATGTCATCAGGTTTTATTCCTGCGTCTTCCAGGAAGGTGAATATTTCATGTTTCGTTATCAATTCAACCCAATTCCTTTCATATTCTTTTTTTAATATTGTTCTTCAAAAATTCCAATTCATCTCATTCCACTATAGCCTATATATCGCTCCTGGTATAAAAAGTACTTCTACCACTGCCGTGCTTTAAAAGAAGTCCCTGTTCAACAAGCTGCTTGATAGAGTTTTCTACCGAGGCTTTGCTGAGTGTAGGGCAAAGCTCCATGACCTCGCTCTTGGTGAACTTACCGATTTTATTATAAACAGCACGCCGTACCATTTCAATTGCAGGCAGCTTTTCATCGACTAATGCCACACGCTCCTCAAAATCACGGTATGCAGCAAGAATAGTCTGTAGTAAGTACTTTATGAACGGAGCAGGATCTTCTTCGTTTTCGTGCCAGCCTTTCTGACACTGTTCTAAGGCGTCATAGTACAGGTTCTTGTTCTTGGCTATCTTGCTTTCAAGGGAGATATATCTGCTGATTACATAGCCTGAACGGTATAGCAATAGAGTTGTGAGCAAGCGACTCATTCTACCATTACCATCGTTGAAAGGGTGAATGCAAAGGAAATCGTGGATGAATACAGGTATCAGAAGCAGGGCGTCGATATCCTGCGTTGATATTATACGATTATAGCTGTCACATATCGATTCGATAGCAGCAGGAGTTTCATAGGGCGGAAGCGGCGTGAACAATACGAATTCACGTCCATTCGCATCTGTCGCACTTATATAATTCTGAGAATTCTTGAATGTACCGCCGATGCTTTTATGAGAATACTTATACAGATCACGGTGGAGCTGGAGAATATAATTCGATGTTATTGGTATATACTCAAAGTTCTCGTGAATAGTATTCAGCACATCACGGTATCCCATAATCTCTTCTTCATCACGGTTACGAGGAGTGGTCTTATCTTTTACAAGTTGCAACAGACGGGTGTTTGTAGTTCGTATGCCTTCAATCTCATTTGAAGCTTCTGTACTTTGTACCTTTGCAATCTCAATAAGGCGGTCAAGCTCAGCAGGCTTCTGTTTCAGATAAAGCTCCTGTCTGCCTTTATATTCGTGAATCTGGGCTACCAGACCTATGATTTCGCTGTCCCATAAACTTTTTGCAAGTTCACTATAATCGAAGTTTCTCATATTTTCACGCTCCTTTCTCCTAATTATAATCTGTTTTAGGAGAAAAGTCAAGCGGTTAGGCGTAATTTCTCCTGAATATTATTATGTGCTAGGAGATACGAATAATTCAGCTCTTGTATTATAAATGATTGAAGCCTCCTTATTCAAATTATGAGAAATTTATAAGAAAAAGTCAAGAGAAATTCTAATAAAATTCTTATAATTTCAAAAACTTGTCGAATTAAGTCCTCGATTTTCATAATTATAGAATTCTATCGAATAAAAGAGAATACAGAAGCCTCCAACGGAGGCTTCAGGTATCATTCTGTTGGTAAATCTATAAATGTAGGCTCGTGTTTTGCTTCACGAACATATCTCAACATATCGTCACGGAGCAGACGTACAGTAGATGTGTTGATACCCGGATGACCGCAGATGTATTCATCTTTCATAAGGTCGTTGTCAATTACAAGCTGAATGTTATTATCTGTATCGAATATCAATTCCAGAGCTGATACAGAACCTGGTATAGTGTGAAGATACTCCTGCATTTTATCAGCTTCTGCAAAAGAAAGTCTTGCACAATTCAGCTGTGAAGTCAGGAATTTAGTCTTGAAAGGCTTATCTCCGGGCATAAGCAGCATATAGAAAATTGTCTTTTGGCGATTGCAGAGAAACAGATTCTTGCATATCTTCGCACCGAGAACTTTTTCGATTGCAAGGCAGTCCTCCATAGTATCAGCATGGTCATGGTCAGCACGCTTGTAATCTATGCCAAGAGCATCGAGTATGTCGTATATAGCCATTTCAACTTCGGAGCGATTGTCAGTTGGGCGTCCGCTGTAAAGTGTGTTATCAATATCCATTTTTTCTTCCTCGTTTTCATTTATTCAAAGTCATCTTAAAATGCTTTGTGTTACATTTATTATATTATTTCTATTTCCCCAAATCAAGATATTTCTGATTTTTGGGAAATAGAATTCAAATTATAGCATATAGAAAACCAACTCACGTAAGGGAGCTGGCTTGTTGTAACGTTATACCACCTTTTCTTCGTGTGAATTTCGTGTGAAAACGTGTGAAAAACAACTGTTTTTTCTTCACACGCAACTGCAAATATGCAGTTAAAACTGTTTTTGATAGGCAAGAAAAAAGCCTGTATTTCGGCGTTTTCCGCTTAATACAGGCTTTAATGATTTGGCAGGGGCAGAAGGACTTGAACCCTCGGCACGCGGTTTTGGAGACCGCTGCTCTACCAACTGAGCTATACCCCTATATGATTACTTCAACAGTATTAATTATATCACAAAGGGAAGCAAATGTCAATAGCTGAAATAAAAATTTATTATTTAACTTAATCCTCTGCCGGAGAAGTATCAGAATTCATTTTCGCTGCTATATATTCAATAACTTCACTGCTTACGAAGTAATCCTCGTGATTTATACCACTGAAAATTATCAATTCTGAATTTTCAAAGCAGTCTGCAACCTTTTTTTGCAGCGAAGAATCCAGCGTTTTATCGGCATCAGATCCCATAACATATACAGGGCATGAAACGTCACTGGCATATTCTGACGTGAGGATGTTGTTTGAAATAAAGATTTTGAGAGGTCCCCAGAATATAGGTGTCATTTTGTTGTATAAATCAGAAACATCACGATAACCGGCGGCTATAAACAAGCATTCAGCGTCACGGATGCTTGCAAGATACGCAGCAATTCCGGTTCCGTAGCTGTGTCCAATGATAACAATTCCGGACTGCGGATATTCTTTTTTTGTCCAGTCGTATAGATCGGCGGCAGTTTTCTGCATAGATTCAAGATTCATTTTTCCATTGCTTTCCTGAGTGCCATAATAGTCGGCGGAAATAAAGGGGCAGTCGAAATTTCCTGAATATTCAGCAACAGAATTGTACGCAATATAATTTGAGCCGCCGAAAAACAAGATGACTTTATCGGACTGCTTATCAAGATTATAGCCGTACCCCGTCAGATTATCGTTGAACCTGATAAATTTCGGTTCAAACGTGACTTTATTCGTCTTTTTGGCATTTTTATAAAAAGAATAACTTACGCTCTGCATAATAAAATTACAGGAGAAACCTATTATCAAAAACCACATCAGTATTTTCAGGATATTTCTGATTATTTCCATTGATTTTCCTTTCTGGCATAAATTTTATGTGTAAAAAAATTTGTGAGCAAACATATTTTTTATCGGTTTATTTCTTATGTAGGGACGGATGTTCTCATTCGCCTGTAATGATTATTAAATCTCTCTGTGGTGCGATGTTGACATCGCACACTACATTGCCTATAATTTTTTACATATTCGGAAAAATTCAGCTGCTTGACAATTTCCCTCCGATGTGACATAATTATAATAAATCACATCAGAGAAAGGAAACTGAATATGAACACAATAAAGCCGTACAAACGCAGAGTTTACTACTACGAAACCGACAAAATGGGAATAATGCACCACTCGAACTACATCCGTATCTTTGAGGAAAGCCGTGTTAATTTTCTCATTCAGGTTGGAATGCCCATGGAACAGATCGAAGCACAGGGAATCCTCATGCCGGTGCTGTCAGTTGACTGTAAGTATAAATCGCCTCTCCGCTTTGACGAGGAATTCGCTGTTTATCCGAAAATTGTGAAATTCAACGGAACAACCCTCGAACTCGATTACCGCATTGTAAGCTGCGAAAGCGGTAAACTCTGCGTTGAGGGACACTCCTCACATTGCTTTACTGATACAGAACTTAAACCTGTCAGAACTAAACTTAAATTCCCCGATATCTACCGCTTATTCGCTGACCATAACGGTGCCGATATCATGGACTGATTCGCTTTGACTGTTATACTTTTACAGGATATTTATAGTTATTGTTGAGGAAAACCCTTTTGAAAAAGGGTTCTCCCAACGGGAGCCTGTCCCCTACATTCATAATACGTAAAATAGCCATCTGTAGGGGACGGCGTCTCGACGTCCCGTTAATATATGGCTTTTTCTACAGTCTGAGAACCCTTTTTTAAAAGGGTTCTTTCTGTTCCGAGTGGGATTAGTTCAGGTTATCGAGGGCGTTTATGAATTCCCTGTACATATAGAGTGAGCCGAGAGCAATCAGCGGCACGTTATGTTTTTTTGCGAATTCATAAGCTGACTTCACGCCGTCTTCCAGAGAATCGAAAGCAGTCGCCGGAATATTCTTTTCAGCGAAAGTTTCGGCGAGAGTTTTGCTGTCGAGTGCTCGAGGGTTATCCGGAGTGACAGCGAATGCATGAGCCGTGAAATCTCCCAGCATATCGGCGTAAAGTGAGTATTCCTTATCTGCCATAACGCCTATGAGGAGAGCCGCTTTTCCGTTCAGGCACAGGCGGATGCTTTCTGCGGCGGAGGAAATTCCGTCGGGGTTATGCGAGCCGTCAAAAATCACAGTGGGATTCTTGCGGAGAATCTCAAATCTGCCGTGCCAGCGAGCCTTTTCAAGACCGGTACGCACGTTTTCATCGGTGATGGTGAAGCCGTATCTGCGCAGAATTTCGACTGCTGTAAGGACATTTGCGGCATTGTACACCTGATAAGTTCCGGCGAGATTTATATGCAGTCTGCCGAAGCCGCCGAATGTGAAATCAGTTCCCTCAAGGCTGTGCGAAACGTCGGAAATACGGCTGTAATCGGTGCGGAAAAGCTCAGAGCCGGAATTTTCAGCGGCACATATTATCACATTTTCTGCGGCAGAATCGCTTCCGCCGAAAAGTACGGGACAGCCAGCCTTGATAATTCCAGACTTGTGCAATGCGATTTCCTCAGTGGTATTGCCGAGAAAAGCACAGTGATCCTTCCGGACGTTGGTAATTACCGAAAGCAGGGGAGAGCTGATAACGTTTGTGGAATCAAGATCGCCGCCCATGCCGCATTCCACGAGGGCGACATCGCATTTGTTTTCAGCGAAAAGCTGAAATGCTGCGGCGGTAAGAACTTCAAATTCCGTAGGCTTGTTTATAAGCCTTTCGCATACAGGACCGATACGGCAGATGAGTTCGCCGAGTTTTTCCTGAGAAACCTCATTTCCGCCGATACGGAAGCTGTCGGTCACTTCTGTGATAGCGGGGGAGGAGAATCCGCCTGTGCGATATCCGGCTGCTTCAAGAATCTGCGTCAGCATTGCCCCGAAAGAGCCTTTGCCGTTTGTGCCGGAAATATGGATGATTTTCGTTTTATCCTGAGGGTTATCGAGAAGCTCTGTTATCTGTCTGATGCGTTCAAGACCGAGCTTGCTTCCACGCTGAGCAGTTATTTTCAGATATTCAAGAGCAATTTCGTAATTTGTCATTTTCTTTTCACTCTTTCAAGCTGTTCCGAGAAAGCCTTGTTTTTCAGAAGAAGGTGGATAACGTAGAATTCGAGTATACCGATGCCGAGGTAAAGCGGGATTCTCAGCAGAAGAACCTGAATCGGTGTGTTGAAATAGAAGAACATTCCGATTGATTTCACGAGCATGGAGCCGGCAGCGTGTGCGGCAAGAACTGAAAATGCAGTTCTTGGAAGCGGCTTCATCTTTGAAAGAAGAATTGCCATAAATCCCGAAACAAAGCCGATAAGAGCGGCTCCGAGAGTGATGACAGGATTGATAGCGTATCCTACCATGAGACAGCCGATGAGGTCAGCTCCGGCGCCGACAGCTGCTCCGATGAACGGACCGAAGAAAATTCCAGCCATAAGAAGGGGAAGATTCTCAAAGCTGATGCGTATACTTGTACCGATGTTGAAGGCAAGATATTTGCCAAGAACGATACTCATTGCGATAAACAGCGCAGAAATGACAAGTACACGGGTATTGCCGAAAAGTCTGAGACTCTTTGCGGCGGATGTTTTGTTTGTGGAATTTGTTGAATTCATAAAAAATACCTCCTTTTCCTCACTCATACGACAAGAAAAGAAGGCATAAAAGCTTTTTAGTTGTCCTATGAAGCGGGATGCAGAATGCGAACCGCAGCCATGTGGCTTTCGTCCGGCGGACAACTCCCCGTCCCGTCGGCACTGCTATACCGTTTCCGGTATATCGAACACATTCTTACTCTTCAGTGAAATTGTCGGCATGACACCATACCGCACTTATATTATACTCCCGATAAATGGCAATGTCAATAAGTTTGGCAATAAAAATTTTATATCCTCTGTACAGAGATTTAGTGTTCTTTTACCATAAAGCGCAAAATCGTCTTGAACCTGTGAAGTATGCGTAAAATTTTCGTGGGCAAACATATTTTTTGTTTTATTTCTTATGTAGGGGCGGATGCCTACATCCGCCCGGAGATTGTCGATAAACATCGTTGTTTGCGGGCGAACACAGTTCGCCCCTACATTCATAATACATAAAATAGCCATCTGTAGGGGACGGCGCACCCCAAGGGCACTTCCGTTGGGCGTCCACGACGTCCCGTTAATATACGGCTTTTTCTACAGTCTGGGGGCGGATGCCTACATCCGCCCGTTATGAATGTAATATGTCTGCGGTGCGATGTGGGCATCGCACCCTACATTGCCTATATATTTTTTACACATACACCTGTGAAATTTATATTGACATTTATAGGGAAAAGTGGTATAATATTTACTATGTAAGCGTATACACAAGTATACAATTTGTATAGGCAATACTATGATTTTCTTGCTGATTTTACAGAAAGGAGCAGGCTTACTATGAGTAATTTTATGAATCCCGAATTTAAGATAAGAGAGGTCGCTCAGCGAATTAGAGCTACACGTGAGTCGGTAGGTCTGACACCTGAGGAAATGGCGGAAAAGGTGGGTATGACTTCCTTTGAGTACCTCGCATATGAGGGCGGTGCAAAGGATTTCAGCTTCTCATTCATCTATAAATTTGCAGGCGCAACAGGCGTTGAGATCACTGACCTTATGGAGGGTGAATCTCCCCGTATCAACAGCTTTGATATCACAAGAAAGGGCGAGGGACTTCCCATTGCACGCCGCAAGGGACTTATCTATCAGCGTCTTGCACCCAATTTCAAAAACAAGATCGGTGAACCCTTCCTCGTAACTATTCCCTACGTTGACGAGAAATTCAGGGTTGCACATGCGCATACACATGAAGGACAGGAAATGGATATCGTTGTCAGCGGTCAGCTTAAAGTAAGAGTCGGCGACAACGTTGAGATTCTCAATGAGGGCGACTCCATTTACTACGACAGCTCTGAGCCGCACGACGAATGGGCTGTAGGCGGCAAGGAATGCAGCTTCTATGCTGTAGTTTTCGGCGCAAATGCTCCGCAGAGAGCTCTCCAGCACCTTGATCCTGTAATTCTTCCCGGTGTTACAAACTTCGATCTTGCAAAAATTGACAATCCCGTTGCGGATAAGTTCGTTGAGGTCGAAACAGACGAAAACGGCGCAATGAAGAATATCCGCTTCAAAAATACAGAAACCTTCAACTTCGGCTTCGACGTTGTTGACGCTCTTGCTGAAAAGAATCCCGATAAATGCGCTCTTATCTACGTTGCTGATAATCTGGAGGAAAAGCGATTCACATTCGCTGATATCAAGAAATATTCCAATCAGACAGCAAATTATTTCCGCTCAATGGGAATCCGCAAGGGCGACAGAGTAATGCTCGTTCTTAAAAGACACTATCAGTTCTGGTTTGCAATAAATGCTCTCCACAAAATCGGAGCTATCGTTATTCCGGCTACAAATCAGCTTGTTCAGCACGATTTCACATATCGTTTCAAGGCTGCCGATGTAAAGGCTATCGTATGTACAGGTGACGGCGATGTTGCTCATCAGGTGGAGCTTGCAATCGAAGAATCCGGCATGAACATCATAAAAATGATGGCACACGGTCAGCGTGACGGCTGGTTTGATTTCGATGAGGGAATCAAGGGATGCAGCGATGTTTTTGAGCGTCCGACTGATCCGGCACTTCTTTCATGCGGAAATGAGCCTAATCTCATGTACTTCACATCAGGAACTACAGGCTATCCGAAAATTGCTACACACAGCCATCTTTACGCTCTCGGACACTTTGTTACAGCTCGTTACTGGCACAATGTTGATCCTAACGGCACACACTTCACCATTTCTGATACAGGCTGGGGAAAGGCTATGTGGGGCAAGCTCTACGGACAGTGGCTCAGCGAGACTTGTATTTTCGTTTATGACTTTGACCGCTTTGACGCTTCAAAGATTCTCCCGATGTTCAAGAAATACAATATAACTACATTCTGTGCACCTCCGACAATGTTCCGCTTCTTTATCAAGGAGGATCTGTCCAAGTATGACCTCAGCAGCATAAAGTACGCAACAGTTGCCGGCGAAGCACTCAATCCGGAAGTATACAACCAGTTCCTCAAGGCAACAGGAGTAAAGCTCATGGAAGGCTTCGGTCAGACAGAGACAACTCTTGCTATCGGAAACTTCGTTGGCATGACGGCTCGTCCCGGCTCAATGGGCAAGCCGAATGTTCAGTATGACGTTGATATCGTTGATCCGGACGGAAATCCTGTAAAACCCGGCGAAACAGGCGAAATCGTTATCCGTACCGACAAAAATACACCTCCCGGACTTTTCCTCGGATATTACAATGACGAGGAAAAGACAAAGGAAGCATGGTATGACGGAATCTACCACACAGGCGATACTGCATGGAAGGACGAGGACGGCTACTACTGGTATGTAGGACGTGTTGATGATGTTATCAAGTCCTCCGGCTATCGTATCGGACCATTCGAAATCGAAAGCGTTATTATGGAGCTTCCCTATGTTCTTGAATGCGGCGTAAGTGCGGCTCCTGATCCGGTAAGAGGTCAGGTAGTAAAGGCTTCTATTGTTCTCACAAAGGGAACTGTCGGCACTGACGAGCTTAAAAAGGAAATCCAGAATTATGTCAAGGAGCATACTGCACCTTATAAGTACCCGAGAATCGTTGAATTCCGTGATGAACTTCCCAAGACTATCAGCGGAAAAATCAGACGTGTGGAACTCAAGGGATAAATTTGATGTTAAGAAAAACGGCGGTCAATGTTGACCGCCGTTTCCCATTAGGAGTATTGTATGTGTGGAGATTTCTTTTTTAATTCGTAATGCGTAATGCATAATTCGTAATGCGTAATTGTGGTGTCGGCATTTCTAATTCGTAATTCGTAATGCGTAATTCGTAATTATGGTGTCCACAAAACATTTAACGTTCATTTATACATTGCATTTTTGTGGGACGTCGAGGACGCCGACCCCTACAGATGGCTATTTTACGTATTATAAATGTAGGGGCGAACTGTGTTCGCCTGTGATATGTTCGACCATGAACATTGCGGTTTATTTTGCGGGACGTCGAGACGCCGTCCCCTACAATTGGTTGTTTGAAATGTTCTGCATAAAATTTGTTCCCACGAGCGAAATGCGAGTATCGCTCCGTACAGAGGAATGTGCGGAACGCACATGGGAACGTGGTTCGGGGGCACCGCTGGTGCCTAACCAAAGTTTTCGGAGAGGTATATTGACAGTCGATTCTGGAGCATATATGCACATTCCTCCGGCGTGATTTCTCCGTTTATCATCCGGTCGAATTCTTCGTTATAGATAGTATCAATTGTAATTGTCTGTTCTTCGCCTATTCCTTGAAGTACGTTATTATTCTTGCTGATAACAGCCTTATCAATGTAGCTGTCAACTTCTGCAATCAGCTCATCCGTAACATAACCAATATCAACATACTTGTAATCACCGTTTTCGTCCATGTAAGCGGTGTTGTAGAGATATCCGGTGTAGTCCTCGAATCCCTTGACGGTAGAATTATCCTGCGGTTCGAAGCTCTTTTCCCTGACAAGCTGAAGTCCGCTCTTTGTAGCCGGAAATCCTCCCAGAAACATATTTTTGTCGATATTTTTCTTATAGAAGCTGTCACTGAGACGATACTTTATAAATTCCCATGCAAGCTCCTTGTTCTGACAATCTTTTGTAATAGCGAAGCCTCCTCGGATAAAACCGAAAACAGGCGTATCCATTTCGCCGTCAACCTCGCCGAGATATGTCAGTTCCTCGCCGCCGAAGTCACCTTTCGTTGTGTAGAGATAGCTTGTATATTCGCTGATATAAATATCTCCCAAAAGCCGTCTGTCTTCTCTGTAAGTGTTCTGCTGTTCAATGAACATTCTGTCGTGTTCTTCATCTGAATACTCATACGAGGTGTAGTCCAGTTCTTCATCGGGAACAGGCTCGCCGGCATTGCAGTACTCCAGATAGCGCAGGAATTCAGGCGAATCAAAATGACATTCCGCCTTGTCCATGTCTATCCAGTGGGTGTAAAACATTATCATTTTTCTTGCTGACCATGTCTTGCGAAATTCTTCATCACTTCCGAGAATTTCGCTCTCGTTTTCTATATAGTCCATATATGTGTTGAAATCCCATTCAGTGATATCCTTTGCAAACTTTGTTTTCATTACGTTATCTAAACTGAGGTTGAATTCAGTCGGCATACTGTAGATATGTCCGTCAAAAGCTTCGTCTGCCGCTCTGAGAAGGCTCGGAACTATGCTTTCACGGTTAAGAGTATCATCCTTGTCTATAAATTCGTAGAGATCGGTGAGCGCACCTGTTTCGGCAAGATTAATATTACCGAAAATTCCGCTGAGAGGATCGGTCAGGACAATATCAGGGAGCTCGCCTTTGAGCGCGTCATCTCTCAGCTCATCAAGAGCTTTCTGATGTGCTTCACGAACTTTCTTGTCAATTTCAAGCATTACTTCTTCGTCATTGAAATCTACTCCCTGTGGCATCTGGATATTCTCCTGATAGTACTTTATTTCAATGCGGCAATCGTTGGATTCATCATTGAAGGCTTCAACAATTTCGGGCAGAGAGGAATCCTGATGGAAGGTTCCCAGCGTGAGAACTGGGAGATTTTCAAGCTCTGACGGATCGCACTGGGTATAATGCTTTGCTGTAACCGTCCAGTCGCTGTTGCTGATAACGGGAATGATGAAATTTCCGTCCGAAGCGATGGCAAAATCCGAGAAATTGCTCGAATTAAGTCCGGCGGCGTTGAGACTGAAAAGGCTGTCTATTGTATTATCATCGGCTCTTATACCGTAGATAGTACTCAGAGAGCTTACATACATAGAGTAATCGCCCGAACCCGGCACGATATCGTAATGAATGCTTTCAGGGAAATTATATGTCAGCTCAGCCGGCTGTGTAGTTCCGTCCTCAGCGATTTTCCGGAACTGTACAGTTTCATCGCCAGTCCGGACGGCTATGATGATATTTCCGTCACGGTCGTTTCCGATCGCATCGACGCTTTCTCCTTCATCAACGGTCAGAGAACCGATGTAAGCTCCGCCGATGTCAAAAAGCTCGAAAGTGCCGGCTATGTTCACAAGAACTTTCTTTCCGTCCGAAGCAAGAGAGCCTATCATAATATCCTTGT
>JAFXEJ010000007.1 GCA_017513795.1 Ruminococcus sp. | reverse complement strand
GAAAGTTTTAGGAAAGGAGTTTGAGGAAGAACCCTTTTTCAAAAGGGTTTTCCTCAATGAATGCGTGTAAAACTCCTATAAGAAAATAATTATCAGATTTATGGGGGGGATTCGGTATCAGGTAATATTTCCGGAGATCACGAGGGTACTGATTCCGGGCTGAACAGACCATGCGCCCGTTGTGGGATCCTGAACATAAGTCGCAGCCGGAACAGTAATCTGTCCTTCAAGGGAGGTGAACACCCCTGATGCTGCTGAGTAATTATAATTAACCTCCTCTATCCACGGTGTACCATTGAATGTGGCTGTGATATTGGTGAGAGGCGGAGTAAAATCATCTCTGAAAATAACGTCATCAGAGGCATCTACAGCGATACCTCCGTTATTCTGAATAGTAAAGGTATAAGTCACTCTGCCGTTTTCCTCAACAGCAGCCGGACTAAGCGACTTGCTTATTGAGAGAAAAGCAGAATTTTCCGGAGTAGTCGTTGAAGATGCAGAAATATCTGTGAAACCGTCGCCGCTTACTGTTGCGGTATTAGTTATAGAAGCCTCCTCGCCAAGCGGAGCAAAATTATTTGCACGGGCAGAATACACGATAACTGCATTTCCGCCAGCCGGAACGCTGATTCCCGTAATTGTAAGTGGATTTTCAGATGCAACTGCCGGATCTGCCTGCGGAATTCCGTTCACGAAATATCTTACGGTATCTGCGATATATGTCAGCGGAACTACGCTGTCATCCGGCGGATTGAAAACATACTCACCGAGATCATCGGTGATAGTTACGTTGTCATAGCTTACTGAACTATTGTTTACGATACTTATAACATAGCTGTTATCTCTGTCAGCGGAATAATTGCTGTTTACGGGTGTTTTCGTCACGAAAAGATTTTCAAGTATCTCTCCGGCTGTGATATTCGAGCTTGCTAAATTTCCATTATAGGACAAAGTAGCCTGATTATAGAAAGTTGCCATAAAAATTCCTCCATTGGCAATAGTTGACAATATTAAAGGGAAAAGAATGACTCTTTTCCCTTACTATTATATTCACTTACTGCCTTTTCCGAAGATTGTCCGTATAATTGCGGAAATTTCATCCTCATGGGCACGGAAATCACCTATCTGCTTTGCAAGCTGTCTCTGACGTTCAAGACACTGTTCCGGTGATTTATTGGGGAAATTCTTATTTCCTCCGCTGTATCTCTCCATTAGCTCGTTGATTATAAGCAGAGTTCCGTCGTAGAGATGATTTATCTCGTCATCTGTAAGCAGTCCTCCGACACCCTCCGCAAAACCAATGACAGCTGCGGAAATCTTCTGCATATCAAAGACATCCGATGTCACAGATCTCAGCATATCACCGAAATCCACAAAGGCACAGCCTCTTGAGGCCGTATCAAGATCAATGACCGCCGGAGGTTCTCCGAAAATCACGTTGTCCGCTTTCGTATCACCGTGAATATTCCTCATCGGCAGCGGAAGATCGAATTCATGAAGCTTCATGGGAACTTTCAGTTTTATATTGCCGGAATTAAGCACTTTCAGAAAGCGTCCGACAGCAAAACCATGCATATAGGCAGAATACTCCCCTGTCGGCTCGATATAGCTGTACATCCGCCATATTTCACCGTTTTCTTCAATATACATACTTCCGTTATGCTCAAGAAAAACAGGAATCTGCACTCCGCAGTCTGGCTTTTCAGAAAATGCATTCAGAATAAGCTCTGTATTTTCTGCGATTATCTCCGGATTCTTAAATATATCACGGTTCAGCGATTGCAGAATATATCTGCCGCCGGAACAATCCAGCAGAAACGACCGGTTGATATGACCGCTTTTCAGCTTCGCAGAGGAAATGATATTTCCGGCACCGAAAAGTCCGGCTATATGCCCGATATCCATATCAGTTTTTAAGGCTCTGCATAGGCGCAGGAATTCTTCCTCCACGGCTGATGAACTTAGCCGGTGATTTATCCTTGATAGGCATTACAGGGCCGCTTCCGAGAAGTCCGCCGAATTCAAGAGTTTCGCCTTCTTTTCTTCCGATAGCCGGAATAAGACGTACAGCGGTAGTCTTTGAGTTCACCATGCCGATAGCGGCTTCGTCAGCGATAATAGCAGAAATAGTCTCGGGAGTGATATCTCCGGGAACAACTATCATGTCAAGTCCTACTGAACATACAGCTGTCATTGCTTCAAGCTTTTCAAGGCTGAGAGTTCCGGCAACAGCTGCGTCTATCATTCCGGCATCTTCTGAAACAGGAATGAATGCTCCTGAAAGACCTCCGACTGTTGATGAGGCCATAACTCCGCCCTTCTTTACAGCGTCATTGAGCATTGCAAGACATGCTGTTGTACCGTGAGTACCGCACTGCTCCAGTCCCATTTCTTCGAGGATATGAGCAACACTATCGCCGATAGCCGGAGTAGGTGCAAGCGAAAGATCAACAATACCGAAGGGAACATTCAGCAGTTCAGACGCTCTTGCGCCGACAAGCTGTCCCATTCTTGTTATCTTGAATGCAGTCTTTTTGATAATATCTGCCAGTTCATTGATAGAAGCTTCCGGATACTTTGCAAGAGCAGCACGAACTACACCGGGGCCTGATACGCCCACATGAATTTCGCAGTCAGGTTCGCCGACGCCGTGGAATGCTCCAGCCATGAACGGATTATCCTCAACAGCATTGCAGAATACAACAAGCTTTGCGGGACCGATACAATCACGGTCTGCGGTTCTTTCAGCAGATTCCTTGACGATTCTTCCCATGAGAGCTACTGCATCCATATTGATTCCGGACTTTGTTGAACCGATATTTACAGATGAGCAGATATTCTGTGTGATATCAAGTGCTTCAGGGATAGATTCGATGAGCGCACGGTCACCGGCACTGAATCCCTTATGTACGAGGGCAGAATATCCGCCAATGAAGTTTACACCACAGGTGTCAGCAGCTTTCTGAAGCGCCTTTGCAAACTTAACAGGATTCTGTCCTGGACAGGCAGCTGCAAGCATAGCTATCGGTGTAACTGAAATTCTCTTGTTGATGATCGGGATTCCATATTCCTTTTCGATTCTCTGTCCTACAGGAACGAGATTCTTTGCACAGCGTACTATCTTCTCGTATACCTTTTCACAGGCACGGTCGATATCAGTATCAATGCAGTCAAGAAGGGAAATTCCCAT
>JAFXEJ010000085.1 GCA_017513795.1 Ruminococcus sp. | reverse complement strand
TTCTCAGCATAATTGCAATGAACATCGACCGCCTTGCGGCATTGCTTTTGCGCCTCTTCAAATTTGTCTTGTCCTTTTTCATTTTTGATGTTGAAAATAGGAATCTTTTAGAAATGACTGGTTATTGAGGAGAGACTACTTTACTATTCGAACAAAATTTGCTCCATTCCGCCTATTTCGGGAGCAGATCCGTGCAGTTATGGAAAAACCAACCGACGGTAAGTCAGTTTCATCGTTTCAGGCGCTGATGGTATCGACGGCGTCCCGTGTAGGAACCGGTAATATTGTAGGCGTTTCTACTGCCCTTTGTCTTGGAGGATTCGGCTCTGTATTCTGGATGTGGGTAATTGCCATAATCGGAAGTGCATCAGCTTTTATAGAAAGTACACTAGCGCAAATTTACAAGAAGAAGGGTAAAGAAGGATATTACGGCGGTCCTGCCTATTACATTGAAGCGGCTCTTAAATGTCGTCCTCTTGCTGTTGTATTTTCTGTATTATTGATTCTTACCTATGGATTCGGATTCAATATGCTTGCATCATACAATCTGCAATCCACTTTTTCTTCCTATGATTTTTATAATAGTGATGTTACACCATGGATTATCGGACTGATTATTGCCGCTGTTGTCTGCTATTGTTTGATGGGCGGTGGAAGCCGTGTTATCAAGACAACATCCATACTTGTACCTGTCATGGGAGTCGCGTATATACTTATTGCTTTTATCATAATCTGTATGAACATCACTGGTTTGCCGTCAGTTTTCAAGACGATTTTTTCACAGGCGTTTGACACGAAAGCCATTTTTGGCGGATTTGGCGGATCCTGTGTAATGTACGGAATAAAGCGTGGCTTGTTCAGTAATGAAGCCGGAGTCGGATCTGCTCCAAATGCTTCTGCTTCTGCGGAGGTAAGTCATCCTGCAAAACAGGGACTTGTACAGGTACTTTCTGTTTTCATTGATACGATACTTGTATGCAGTGCAACAGCATTTATGTGTATGTGCTCGGGAGTAGAACCGTCAGAAGAATTGTCCGGAGCTCCGTATATACAGGCTGCACTGCGTGAAACCTTAGGTGCATTTGGACCGGCATTCATTACTGTTGCGATGATATTATTTGCATTTACAACTCTTATCGGAAATCTTTACTATGTAGATAAATGTCTTGCGCATATTCTTGGACGTGAACCGGGGAAAAAATTCAATTTTATATATCATATAATTGCTTCATTGGTAGTACTGATAGGTGCCGTACTTAGTGCAGATCTCCTCTGGAATATAGCTGACATTCTTATGGGATGCATGACATTGATTAATATGCCGGTTATCTTTTATCTAAGTAAGTATGCTATCCGTACACTGAAGGATTACGAAGTACAGCGTAAAAAAGGAATTGAACCTGTTTTCCATGCAAAGGATATTGATTTACCGCATGATGTAGATTGCTGGAAGTAAAAAAGAACATTGCTCTGTTGATAAATCTCCTCAGATCTGATACACAAAATAAATGTGATGATTATGAGGGGATTAATATTACAGTTGTTTACATGAGATTTTCTTGAATCGTGTTAGTAATTATAGAGTGTCTTTAGAACAAGTATATAATCTTTTTCAATTCGTTAAATTATCCAAATTACTTGAAAAAAGTGAAGATATCATGTATAATAATCATATACAATTAACCGCTGAGTAATACTCTGCGGATACAGGAGGATACTATGCACGTTTTACAAGAATTGGAACCGAAAAAAGTATTTGAATTTTTTGAGGAAATATCACAGATACCGCACGGTTCCGGAAATACCGCACAAATTGCAGCATATTGTATGGATTTTGCAAAACAGCGAGGTTTGCGGGCTGTTCATGACGCAGGAGGAAACGTAATAATCTATGCGTCGGGAACAGAAGGGTATGAAAACAGCGAACCAGTAATTATACAAGGTCACATGGATATGGTTTGTGAAAAAACACCAGACTGCCGGAAAAACATGGAGACTGAAGGAATTGACCTTGCTACTGACGGAAAATATGTGTGGGCGGAAGGAACTACATTAGGCGGAGATGACGGAATTGCGCTGGCATACATTTTTGCTTTGCTTGATAGTGACGATATACCGCATCCGCCTATAGAAGCTCTTATAACCCGTGATGAAGAAACTGGTATGTACGGAGCGATGGATTTTGATCCATCGGTTGTCAGCGGCACAAAGATTCTGAATATAGACTCAGAGGAGGAGGGGATACTCACTGTCAGCTGTGCCGGAGGAATTACGGCACATTGCGTGTTTGAGCTTCCTACGCAGCTTTATAGTCCGACTTATGAATATGAGATTTCTGTTACAGGTTTGCTTGGCGGTCACTCCGGAGCAGATATAGGCAAGGGCAGACTTAACGCTTTTGAAATGCTCAGTAAACCGCTTGAATACATCGTTGACTGCTATTTCGGAACGATCAGCGGCGGAGGAAAGATGAATGTAATTCCACAGAATGCTTCGATTATTATTGGCTCGGATGAGGATAAGCTTGATGAATTGGAGCAGATTATCAATTTGTGCAACGACAGGAATTACGGCGGCGAAACCGACTCCGGATTGCAGTTTTCAGTAAAGAAAATAAATACAGAGGGAGAAGTAAAGTATATTGAAAATAAATGTTATCTGCAATATATTAAGGATTTTCTGAAGTTCTTCCCCACAGGCGTCCAGAGTATGAGTGAAAGCATTGACGGTATGGTGGAAACTTCGCTTAATATGGGAGTTCTTGAACATAACGGGACAATTCTGAGCTGTGATTTCCTTATCCGAAGCAATACTGAAAATGGCAAGGCGTCCGTTATTGAAGTTGTACGAAAATTTACTGAATCAATCGGTAATAAGATTGATTTTGTTAAAATGACATTGTCCGGAGATTATCCTTCATGGGAATGCCGTCAGGATTCTTCTCTGCGTGAACTTATGGTTGAGGTATTTGAGGAGCAATATGGCAGAAAGCCGGAGGTATCTGGAATTCATGCCGGATTGGAATGCGGTGTATTTGCAAAGAAAATACAGAATGCAGATATAGTGTCAATTGGTCCGGATATAGCAGATATTCATACGCCGAATGAACGTCTTGATGTAGCTTCAGCTGGCCGTGTTTGGGAATATGTAAAGGAAATACTTCGCCGTTCTAAATAATGAAAAAAGCACAACTGATAAATCTGCACAAAACTATTGCAATTTGTGTTAGATTATGGTATAATTAGCATATTATCAGCGTCATTCTAAATGACGATCAGAAGGTTAAAATGGATAAAAAGAAAGACTTTAAACCCTATATTCCGGCATCCAAAGTCACGCCGGAATTAACAGTAACGTCCATCGTGATCGGTATACTGTTGGCTGTTATTTTTGGTGCAGCCAATGCATATCTCGGATTACGAGTTGGAATGACTGTATCAGCGTCAATTCCGGCAGCAGTTATTGCCATGGGTGTTATTCGTGTTATTATGAAAAAGAACTCGATACTTGAAAGTAATCTTGTTCAGACAATCGGTTCTGCCGGTGAATCTGTTGCAGCTGGTGCTATTTTTACAATTCCGGCACTCTTTTTATAGGCAGCAGATGATTCTCTCGACATGGACAAGCCCGGTATTCTGGAGATAACCCTTATCGCTATGATCGGCGGTCTGCTCGGCGTATTCTTCATGGTACCGCTTCGTAATGCTCTGATTGTTCGTGAGCATGGTGTGCTTCCGTATCCGGAAGGAACTGCCTGTGCAGAAGTACTTCTTGCAGGTGAAGAAGGCGGTTCAAGTGCGTCTACAGTTTTTGCCGGCATGGGATTTGCAGCAATATTCAAGTTCATCATTGACGGAATAAAGGCTGTTCCCTCTGAGGTTTCACTTCGTGTAAAAGGATTTGCCGGTGAAATCGGTACACAGATTTATCCGGCAGTTATGAGCGTAGGCTACATTTGCGGATTCCGTATTTCATCTTATATGTTTGCCGGCGGTGTGCTCAGCTGGATGGTAATTATTCCCCTTATCGTAATGTTCGGTGGAGATGCAGTAATTTATCCCAGCTCTGAATTATCAATTTCCCAGATATTTGAAGCTAAAGGTGCAGGTGGTATATGGGAAAATTATATCCGATACATTGGCGCCGGAGCACTTGCGGCCGGAGGTATTATCAGCCTTATCAAGTCTCTGCCGCTTATCATCCGTACATTCAGAGATGCAATGAAGGGAATGGGCAGCGGTTCAGGCGGTTCTGCACTGCGTACTGAAAAAGATCTCAGTATGAAGGTTGTACTTGGAGCTATTGCAGTACTTACACTCCTTATCTGGCTGATTCCAGCAGTACCAGTTAATATTTTCGGAGCCTTGATTATTGTCGTTTTCGGATTTTTCTTTGCAACAGTTTCATCACGAATGGTTGGTCTTGTAGGAAGCAGTAATAACCCTGTTTCCGGTATGGCTATTGCCACACTTCTTATTTCAACACTGATCCTTAAAGCAACAGGTATGACTGGTGCAGCTGGCATGACAGCAGCTATTTCAATTGGCTCTATCATTTGTATTATTGCCGCTATTTCCGGTGATACTTCTCAGGATCTCAAGACAGGATTCCTTCTCGGTTCCACTCCCAAAAAGCAGCAGATCGGTGAAATTATCGGTGTTCTTGCATCTTCACTTGCTATCGGAGGTACTCTCTATCTTCTTGATAATGCATGGGGATTCGGTTCTGAGGAACTTGGTGCTCCACAGGCAACACTCATGAAGATGATCGTTGAAGGCGTTATGAGTGCAGAATTACCATGGGGACTTGTTATTGTAGGTGCATGCATTGCAATTCTTATTGAAGTTATCGGAATTCCTGTATTACCTTTCGCAATTGGTGTTTATCTGCCTGTACAGCTGAATGCTTGTATTATGGTGGGCGGAATTATCCGTCTTTGCTTCGACAAAATGAAGAAGGAAGAAAACAAGAAGAAGGAAATCGTAAATGACGGTATACTTTTCTGCTCAGGTATGATTGCCGGTGAAGGTCTTGTTGGTATTCTGTTGGCGTTGCTTGCCGTATTTGGTGTGGCAGAAGCTATGGATCTTTCCAAGATAATGAATCTGCCAACTGTTGTAAGCAATATCGGCAGTATAGTAGTATTCGGACTTATCATTCTTGTTCTGATGAAGTTCTCACTTTGGAAGAAAACAAAGAAGGATACAAAGTAATATGAGTCATAAAAAACAGGAAGAAAATTATCTTGAGCGCATTCCGGTGCGTCCTGACGGTCTGGAATGGTCAGCGGATGAAGACGGTATTGTTACATTAGAAGTACACAACAAAGGCGTAATGAATCGAATTGCTCAGAAGCTCCTTAAAAAACCGAAGATATGCTATATCCACCTTGACGAAATAGGAAGTTTCGTGTGGCCGCTGATGGACGGTGAGCGTACTATCATGGAAATAGGTGAACCGGTTGAGGAGCATTTCGGCGAAAAAGCGCAGCCCACATACAATCGTCTTGCACAGTTTTTTCACATACTTGAAAGTTATGGCTTTGTACAGTGGAAGAACAGATAGTTTTCTAAATAGTCTCTCCTCAAACCATAAACATTCGCCGAAATATCGAC
>JAFXEJ010000084.1 GCA_017513795.1 Ruminococcus sp. | reverse complement strand
GTGATAACGTGGAGTTATCAAACAAGCAGATCGAGGTTATATTCAAAGCCCTGTGTGATGAAAACAGAGTTCAGATATTCAGAATCCTGCAAAACGGCGAGCTATGTGCCTGTCATCTTCTTGAGGATCTGCATCTGAGTCAGCCAACGCTCTCTCACCATATGAAGGTGCTCTGCGACAGCGGTCTTGTGGTCGGTAGAAAAGAGGGCAAGTGGATGCACTACTCTATTTCGCAGGAAGGTGCTAAGATAGCTATGGACTGCCTGAAAGAGATCACGGCAGTAAACAAAAGCGAATGTAAATGCTGTAATAAGTAAGCCGTATGGTCATACGGCTTTAAACAGCGGGAACAAATCGATACATCTAAATATAACAATCGGAGGATAAGAAAATGGATAATGTTTCAAAAGCAGTACAGTATTATGAAAATGGCTATATGTGTTCGCAGGCGGTATTTGCTGCGTTTGCGGAGGAGTTCGGCATTACCGAAAAACAGGCATTCCAGATAGGTGCTTGTTTCGGCGGAGGAATGTGCAAGGGAGAAGTCTGCGGCGCTTGTACGGGAGCTCTTATGGTTCTGGGTATGAAGTACGGACAGTTCGACCTCAATGACACAGCAAGCCGTGCAAAAGGCGGTGCTATGGCAGTTAAGTTCCTTGACGAATTCGAGAAGCGTAAGGGCTCGTATATCTGTCGTGACCTTCTTGGCTGCGACCTCAGGAATGAGGAAGACAGGAACAAAGCAAGGTCAAACGGACTGTTCAGAACTCTCTGTCCGGAAATGGTCAGGACGGCAGCAGAGATACTGACCGAAATGCTCGGAGGTGAAAGTTAAGCGTGTGGGACTTCATACAGGACGAAGTATTCGGCATGAAATGGCTGAACAGGCTTATCGGCTCTTTGCTGAACGCCTGCGGTCTTGATACTGAAAGCAAGCTGGGCGGCAGTCTGCAATTCTTCATCTATGATACGATAAAAATCATGGTGCTGCTCGGTTTTCTGATTTTTGTGATAACCTATATACAGAGTTATTTCCCGCCTGAAAAAACGAAGAAGATACTTGGCAGATTCCACGGTATCGGCGCCAACTGCATTGCCGCTCTGCTCGGAACAATCACACCATTCTGTTCATGCTCGTCCATACCACTGTTTATGGGCTTTACAAGTGCAGGGCTTCCTCTGGGAGTGACGTTTTCATTCCTTATTTCATCGCCAATGGTAGATCTCGGTTCGCTTATCCTGCTTATGAGCATTTTCGGCTGGAAGGTCGCTGTAATATATGTGATAGTGGGACTTGTTATTGCAGTCACAGGAGGTACGCTTATCGAAAAGCTGCACCTTGAAGATCAGGTGGAGGAATTCATCCGAAACGGCAGAAGCATTGATACTCCGCAGAATGAGCTGACAAAGTGCGATAGAATGAGATACGCCTGGGAGCAAGTGCTCGGAACGGCAAAAAAGATCATGCCCTATATTATAGCAGGCGTAGGTATCGGAGCAATCATCCACAACTGGATACCTGAGGAATGGATAGTAAACGTTCTTGGCACCGGAAATCCCTTTGGAGTTATCATAGCTGCGATATGCGGAATACCGATGTACGCCGATATATTCGGCTGTATCCCCATTGCAGAAGCGCTTGTCGCAAAAGGAGCAAATCTCGGCGTAGTTATCGCTTTTTTGATGGGTGTTATTACGCTGTCACTTCCGTCAATGATAATGCTGAAAAAAGCTATCAAGCCAAAGCTGCTCGGCATTTTTATCGCTATCTGTACGGTCGGAATTATTATTGTGGGATATTTCTTTAATCTCATTCAGAATTACATCATTTAGGAGGAATATATCATGGCATTATTTGGTAGGAAAAAGGAAGAGAAGAAAGAGGAAACTTCATGCTGCTGTTGCGGCGGAGAGCAGACTATAAGCAAAACAGCATCTACTTGCTGCGGTGAACCTGTTGACGGTATCTGCTGTATCAAAGTGCTCGGTTCTGGCTGTAAAGCCTGTCATCAGCTCTACGATAACACAGTCAAGGCTGTCGAGGGAATGGGCATCGAGGTCGAGTATATCACAGACTTGCAGAGGATAATGGAGTACGGAGCAATGTCAATGCCAGCGCTTGTGGTTAATGAGAAGCTCGTTTCATCCGGTAAAACTCTTAAGTCTGCGGAGATATTAAAGATAATAGGCAAATGACAATATTTAAGGCAGCCGTATGGCTGCCTCTCTTTTACGTTCCTGATTTTGTTCTATGCAATTATAACAGCTGACAATGGAGGACTTTTACAGCATCATATTTATGGCTAAATATAACCGTTTATCGATTAAATTTTGATTGCCCCCCTATCCGCAGTACAGGCTTCAATCAACAAAGGAAAGTAATTCCCAAATATACTCAGATTGGCTATTTTACGCTGAATCTGGACGATGCTAAAGAGTACATTTATGCGAAGTCCACAAAGCGTAGGATACTAAGCTGGCGTGATATTCACGTTAATGTGTTTATCTGAATAGAACAACAGAGTCCTCATAGCTTCGGCTGTGAGAGCCTTATTTATGTATAACAATATATGACAAGAAAGGCAACCCAATTGGGTTGCCTAGCTTTTTCCTTATTCGAACGATGTATTTATAAAAGCAATTAGTTAACACTATCAGAAGCAATTTCAGGTGTGTTTTCTTGTAAGGATTCTTTTTTTCTCTCAATTTTATCTGCTATTGTATCAGCGATATCAGAGATAAAATCAAGATAACACTTATTATTCCATTCATCGTTTTCTTTGTCAGTTTGATACTCCTGAATTAATAATGGAATGATTTCCAAAAAGACCAATAAGTTTAGTTTAGCTTTCATTTCCTCATGTGCATCTTTATCAAACTCGCCTATATACGATAAAAGATTTACATCTAAGACATTACTTTTAATGCTAACATCAATTTTAGTGTGACTTCCGTAGCTTAATTCAATTTCGACGTTTTTCAATTGCTTACTTTCTAGGAAGAATGACAATGCACTTATAACATTCATTACTGATTCTCCTGAAGCAGACAGTTTAGTTTGACTATCTTCTGTATCACCTTTAAACCCTTTTATTGCATTAATGCATAATTCATCTTCGTTAACATCAATTTTGTTATTAGTATAATAAAGTCTATTTACTAACCATAAAAAGAAATCACTGTTCAGATTAAATGTGCTATTATCTAATTCATTTTTTCCACTATATGAAAGCATTTTTCTCAAAACTAATTTAGCATCGGATTTCTTGTTGATAATGTAGTTGACACCTGTACCAGTTGTATATACTACAATAAACCCAGATTGAGGTACGATATTCTCCTCTGAACCAGTATTTGAAACTCTGTCATATGAAAAACTTATTAGATTATATTCTACGGCTGTTTTTAGGAATGAGGCCATCAAATTGTCTTGAAAACACTTTTCTATTCTCCAATTTCTTCTCGATATTCCATTATCGTTATCATCATCAGGAATTTCATCAGTGAGTAAAGAAATTGCTTCGTTAATGTCAGATGTTTTATTATCTTTCCATTTTGTGGTTGACACATATTTCACCTTATTTCTATTATTGCTTTATTAGAGGTAAACTCAGTAAAAAGTTTGTTTTTATTCAATTCACAACATAATTCGGATTTGACTTGAACGTCTTGATTTTTGATAAACATTATGTCCAAACTGATTTTTGTATTAATTGCAGCTTGTGCATTAAACATTTTGTCTATGTAAACAACAAAATTTCCATTGGAATCAATTCCTGCAACATTACTTGGGTTGGATAATTGCATAGTGTAAAACGGTGATGCAGAACTTATAATCCTCAGGTCTTTGCATTTGCTCTGATAAGCTGATACACTGATATCAACTCTAATTCTTTCTGGAGTTGTACCATTAATCCTTAAAGTTGGAGTATTCATAATACTGGGATTTTCTTTTCCTCGGTAAAAAACAACTCCTATTCTTTGTTTTTTTATTCTTGTTTCAAAAAAGTTTGCTATACAATTTAGCACTATCTCTGATGAAGCAAAATAAACAGAAATACCAACATCATTTGCTATGTCTGGATCAGAAATAAGCTTTTCAAAGATATTATAAGTATAAAAAAGCTTTATTCCGACAAATGCACTCAAAAACGGCATTAAAACCTTTAACAGTTTAGATAGGAATCTCCGAGTATTTGAAATCATCCGAATACCCCTCGCTCTACCATTGGCTTAATTATACTATCAACAATATTATTAGCTTCTTCATTAATTATAACAATACCATTTGATTGTATTTTTATATCAACATGTATTGTTTCTATTTTACCTTTAAAAGAAATCCTATTGATATCGATAGAAGAATCATCTGATAGGAACTCAAGTCGCTCACACAATAAGCAGATGTAAGCTGGATTCTTTTGAATTGATTGAATAAGTTGGAGCATTTCCTCGGTGAGTTCTTCATCATCTTCATTGAATTCTATTTTGTAGACCTGCATTCCATAGCGAGTTGATAGTTCTTTTAACAACGATATGATCAAAGATGTAGAAATAATTACTTGTCGATATCCTTGATCAAATTGATTTTTCAAAAAAGAATAGTACTCAGAGGTTTCGTCATAAAAAATAGTTTCAATTTTGTTGCTTTTACTAAAAAGCTTAAACTTTTTGTATTTCATGCTTACACCTCCTCATTTTTGATTATAACATAGAAAACATTAAAAATCAATATAGATTGTCTATTTTTGAGTACAAATACAAACTATATTTTCATCTAATTGACTATTACTGAATCTATTGTATACGTTTTTTGAAACTGTGAGCGTAGTAAGATATGAAAACTTGATTTTTTCAAACCAATATAGTACAGTTATCTCAAGCCTGCACATTATACTGTTGCAGAGAGAGATTTACATTGCGTATTGTAGTGCTTAGAGCGAAGTACAAATAGTGTTGCATTTTTTACCTCAACAATTTAATGATCAACGTACTCGTCATAGTCTTTCAAACGATACTGATTACTGGAATATATACCATCTTTAATGGGATCATTTTTCTGTATTTTTCGCTTAGGCTATCATAATATTTTAATACAAGATCTACAAGTTCAGTACCATTAATTCCACGAATAATCGGGGTATTATCAAGATACTGCTTTGCTTTTTTTGTGTAATTTGATAGTGTAACAAACAAGCCATAGTCGCCTTCACGCATAGCACCCTTTAAGGACTGAATTGTTGTTTCTTTGATATCACTATCCTGACTCTTTACCTGTACCAGTATTCGCGGAGGTAACTCGTCTTTGTACGCAGTAATATCAATACCGCTATCACCACCATGAGGAGAAATCGTTGTTCTATACCCCATTGCATTTAATAAGTCAGCAATGAATTCCTCAAGGTCATATCCCTTTAAATTTCGGCTCAATTCTTTTATAATGAAATCTCTTGTACTTTCTATGATTTCTTCAGCTGTTGCGGCAACCGTTTCATCATCTGTGTTGTCAGTATCAATTGCTTTCTTGAAATCTTTGTCCAATGCCGCGAGAAATTCATCAGAATAGTTCTTAACTGAGAAAAATGACATAGCAGATCCTACTTCATATAATGCACCTTGTGAAAAGGCAGTCCTTGGCAAGTGCTTTAACCATTTTACCTTTCGCTGTTGATTATATATTGGCGCTTCTGGATTGTATATATAATCGCTCTCTACTATACCAATATTAATCTCTCTGTTAATCTTAGAAGGAAATACTACATAATCACCTATCTGAACTTCATGAGCAAATCTATAAAGCATTCCCGCACTTGTTGCAACCTTCATTTTCTTTTCATCTGAATATGCTTTAGTATATTCCTTTTTGAATGATTCACGGTCAGGAGAAATTTTATTTAAATCTCCCATTTTTTCCCAACCAATTGCGATTATGTTTTCGGTCAAAAAAAGCTTATCATCAAGAGTATGTATTCCCCAGACTCTTTTATCTTCTGACATAATATGAACCTCCAATTCTGAAACAAGACATATTACTTTTATGGCCATTAAAATCTCTACAATTCTTACTTGAAAAAATTATACTAAATCTGCTTTCTTTTCTTCTATGAATGTTTTTAATTCATTATGAAGTTTTCCTTTTACAGCTAAATTTGAGGTAGTATTAAAGTATTGCTTTGCCTTTTCTAAGTCTGCTGTCTTTTCAACTGCTTCAAGCTTGAGAGTGTCCACCTTTCCGTCAATAGTAGTTGAATAAAGACTATAGAACAAATCAAAATCAAGATTAAATTTAGCAGCGAACAGTTCAATTGATCGTATAGTACTTCTATCAGAGTATTCCTGAATATAAGTTAGGAAAGTTTTACCTTCTTCGACAATAAGGATTCCGCTTCTTATATCTTCAAGAACTTGCTTTGCGTATTTTTGCTTGCTTTCAGGCAGAACACCGATATTCTTCTTAATCTCTTCAATTGCATTTGCCTGCCTTAGTAGTTGATCTTCTTGTTTTGCGATATCTCTTAAAGTAACTATTTTAAACTGTGCTTCGAGATAATCAGCGTCAATCTTATCCATTTCAATTGTAGACAGATTTGTAGGAATATTGTATCCTGGCTTTTTCTTTCCGCCTCCGCCTCCGCCATTTGAAGGAAGGTCTTGGTAACGTTTATTCAGTATTCTATACGTCCGTTCGTCAAAATCAAGCTTTTTACCGAATTCATTTTCCCATTTCATGCCTTGTAACATAGCGGTTCTCAATGTGCTTTTCATTTTATAAAATTCTTTTCGGAATCTTTGACGGTTTTCATCAAATTTAGGAAGCTGATCGAAATTGTCAATTTGATCGATTTTAAAAATATCAACTATTTTTTTGTATATTGAATTAAGTGATATAATGTTATCGTCAAGGTCATCAACCTTTACATCCGCATAATCTCCTTGACAGTATAATTTCAGTGCATCATCCAGATTACGTTTCATAGAATAGATCTTTCTGAAAAACTTTACTAAACCTAAAGGTTTCTCATTATTATCATATACTCTATTTGTTCTGGAAATAGCCTGTATCAAATTATCATTTTCAAGTACCTTATCAAGATACAGTACATTCACATACTGCGAGTCAAATCCGGTAAGAAGTTGATCAACAACGATTACGATGTCAAGACATTTACGATGATCATTTCCTATCATAGTATATGGCTTTGAATGAGATAATCTTGCCATGAGATCTTCCTTAAATCGAACACATTTAGAGTCAGTCTTCCAATCCAAATCAAGGCCATATGTTTTAGAGTAATCACTTACTATTTCAATTAGTGCTTTCTCTTTTTCAAATTCTTTGCCAGAATTAGAATCGACATTTGCATCAAAAAGCGTAGTAACATTCAAATCTGGAGCCATATTCTTAAACAGTTTCCAGTATTCATATGCTTCCGGAATAGAAGTTGTTGCTAAAATGCTATGGAATAACGTTCCATTTTCGCCATTAGCAATTGAAGCAAAATTATCACTTATATTCTTTACAACTGCTTTTCGGTGGTCATCATTGTCATATTGTCCAGCAGGGAGATAATCTTCTATTCCTTTGAGGGGCCTGCCATTGTTATCTTTCTTAATGTCTCCGTTATCTTCATATTCGGTAGCCATTGGGGCTTTTTCCCTAAAATAACGGTACTTCTTCCATTTCTCAGGATCGCTTTTGGCTTCATCAACACTTTGAGAGTTGCTTTCTGCTAAAGCAATTTTTTCTCTGAGGTCCTTATCCTCATATGTTTTTTCACCTATAGGAAAGAATCCAAGAACATTCCCGTCCCTGATGCCTGTTGCCAAAGAGTAAACTGCAAGACACTTACCGAACACAGATTCTGTAGTCATTTCACCCTCTCTCATATTATCGGGGAATATGGGAGTACCGGTAAAGCCAAAGAAAAGAGCGTTAAAAAATGTCTTCTTAACATTCTGATGCATTTCTCCAAACTGTGATCTGTGAGCTTCATCAACAATAAAAACGATTCTTTTCGCCTTTATCTTCTCTAACTCGTCTTTTCTCGTTTCAACGTTTTCATCAGTAATACGTGAAATTTTCTGTATAGATGAAATCAACATCTCTGTTCCAGCTTTGCTGCTGACGAGTTTATTGAAAAGATCAGAAGTATCCTTTGTTTCAAGCACCTCTCTTCCCACAGGTGCAAAAGAATTGTACTCCAGTTTCGACTGATTGTTTAGGGCAATTCTATCGACAAGGAAAACAACCTTGTCCGCATAGCCTCTATCAATTATAAGCTGACCAGCCTTAAACGAGGTCATCGTTTTACCGCCACCAGTCGTACACCATACAAAGCCACCGCGTTGATTATGGTCTCCCCACTGCTGTTGTGATACACGGTTCACAATAGCTTTTATAGCATAAGACTGATAGCTTCTACAGATTTTCAGTGTATCCTTTGATTTGTCCGCAATTGCATAGTAGCCTATAAGCTGATGAGCTTCTGGAATTGACAGAACTCTTGATTCACCGTCGATCAGTTCTTTCCAATCAGAAATAATATTGCTGTCTCTGTCTCCCCAATGGAAGAAAAAAGCAGAATTCATTTTCCCGGCATCACCGGGATTAGAAAAATACAATGCGTCTTCAGGGGTTATAGCCCAGAACACCTGCACCAAGCCCATAAATCCCTGGAATTTACGTTCCTGGATATACTTTTTGATTTGATTGGTGGCTTCTGAAATATCAACGCCGCTCGCTTTCAATTCTATATGTATAACAGGCATACCATTTATCAGCAGAGTAACATCGCCTCGTCTGTCACGAGTGTCTTCCTGCTGATTGAAAACGACCTGTTCAGCTATCTGATATTTTGAGGTTCCGCCTGCAATCTCACCGGGAGAAAAAATATTGAGGAATACGTCATTACCGGCATTTCTGGTGTCAGGAGAGTCACTGTCTCTCTTTACAGGTATCTCTTTACCTTGAAGGAGTATATTTGCCTTTACAGGTGAATTTGCGTCGCTGCGCACTGTGTCCATTAATCTGTCCATCTCAGAATCAGACAACGGAACGTTATTGAGTCTTGTGCGATTCCTTTCAAAAATGATATTTTTCCAGTTTTCGATCAGTTCTGGAATTGTCTTATGATAGAGAACCTCTTCGTTCCAGCCCCTGTTTTTGAGAGCAGCAACAAAGTCTTCCTCGAAGTTCTGTTCTCCTTTGCGTCCTGTATAAGGTAATGGCATATTGATCCCCCTTTATATAAACATTTTATCAAGCATTGATTCTTTGAATTGTTTAAGCTTCTCTAACTTGTGTTGATGATTCAAAATAGCATGATCTATGTTAAGAAGTGATTCTGCTATTTTTAGTTGCTCTTCATGACATGGTTTCATAATCATAATTGATGATAATGCAGGATATTTCAGATTCCATGTATCTTTTGTCAGACCTTGAGAGTTAATCTCGAATTTCCAAACTATTTCCGGCTTCTTAAACATATATGCGAAGAAAACCGAGTTTACTCCTTCTTTTGGTACAATTACTGTATATGCAGGACTCACAATGCCATCATATGATGAATGACCGCTTGCTCCCTGCCACATTCGCATGGAATTATAAGCTATATCATCTTTTTTTACACATTTATAGTTTGATTTATCTTCACTCGAACTATCATGTTTATTCAATTCACTTGCTTTAATAACACCAGAATTAATTGTAACTGATAACAGTTCACCTATGGCTGATCGTTCAGAACGTTCAGAAAAACATTCTCCTATACTGCATGATACCCATTCATCATTAAAGCCCTTAAATCTTATCTCAGGTACCTTAGCTCCTTCTTTAGGAAACATCTTATCAAGCATTGCTTCTTTCATTAGCTTGAGTTTTTCTAACTTGCGCTGATGAAGGGGGATGAGGTGGTCGAGGTGTTGTAGGTAATGCACTATAGTATTCTGTTCTGAAAGTGATGGTACACGAATCGGCATATCAAGAAAAGTATGTGCGTGTATTCTTTTAGCCTTTCTGCTACCGTCAGCAATCGATCCATTCTTCAAGTAAAAGTCTTTTTGAATGGCTACATAATACATGAAATGAGGATTCATTCCTTCTAAATCAAATGCTGGTAAATCGGCTGTAGACTCGTATTCATCGAGATTTTCAGGAATCACCCCAAAAGCAGAATTCAAAAAATCCAGTTTGCTATAAATGAATTGTCCAGCTTTACGGATGAAGTATTGTGTATGCTCACTGCCTCCGAGGTCGTTTTTTTCAACAACACCCTTGCCCCATAATTTCACTGTGATTTTTCTTGCTTCATTGCCGGTGTTACCTTTTATACGGCTTTCAATAAGATAGTCACCAACTTTACGCTGTTCCCAAGCGTCAGTAAAATCTTTGAAGCGTATATCAGGAGCTTTCTTCATTAGTAAACAGCTCCTTTCTGAACATTGCTACGGCTTCCATATCTCTTTTGCTTCCGCAAAGATCTTCAAGCATACAATAAAGTGATTTTTCGTGTTCGGAAATCTCCTTATCGATTTCCGGCATAGAATGCTCAAACTTGTCTCTTAAAGCCTGTAACCCATTAACAAGCCTCATTGCAACCTGCTCAACATCGGTTCCGATACTCTGCATTACAGGATCAATCCATTTCTTGATCAGCAAGTTGTTAATCTCTTCATCAGTTAGAATCGACATCTTCTCAACGGCTTTGCTCTCAAGTTCAGCAGCAAGTTTCTTAGCATCTTTATTAATTGATGCTTTTTCTTCGGCATCTTTCTTTATATTGATTATTTTTCCTTCATCAGTATCTGTATCATAATCATGTTCAAGCTTTATAGTTTCTATAAGAGTCTTGACCGCAGCAGCACCATAGGTTGTATCCTTATTTTGTTTCATACCGCTCCAGTTAATCTCATTGTGCTTATTTATGAACGCTATCTTATCTTCTTTTTTCTTTATATTCATATACTCATTAAGCGTATCGATTTCCGGTGTGGTAATATCGGCAAGTATTCTTTTGACTTCATCTGTGACTTTTTTGATGTCCATTTTCTTCTCTTCATCATCGTCATCATTTTTTGATTCTTTTATCATAGAAGATTTTATGTCATCATCAAGTTCTCCCCATAGCTCTTCAATTTCATTATCAAGTGCAGAACTCCTGCTATTGAGTTTGGAAAGTTTCTCAAGCTCTTCTGCATAATAGACCTGCTGAATCATGAGAATAGATATGATTTTACCTTTAATGCCCTTCTGAACTTCCTCAAATTTCTTTGTAGAATTATTCTTTACAAGCACCATGTTAGGCTCTGTTTCCTTACATATCTCCTTGCCTTTTCCCTCGCTTTTAATTCGGATAAGATCTTCATCGATAATATTCCATTCATCAACAAATGCCTGATAAACAGAATATTTGTCAAGCAGTTCAATATCACCGTATAACGAGAATAATTCATTCTTGATTTTATCATAGACTTTATTATCTACCGAATCGCCGAGTAATTCCTTGACAAGGTAATCTCTAAATATACTTGATACTTCTCCTACATCAGCTATGTATTTATTAATGCCTTTATCTGCAAATACTATTTCCCTGACAGACTCGGGCTTGAAAGTGTTATAGTTATCTTCTGCTGTAAATATACTTGATTTGAGATCAGGAAATAATTCCCAGTACCCATTAAACTTTTCAAGGTCAACATCAGAGATTTTGCCTGTCATAACAGAATACGGATCAACATGATCTCTTTTCTCTGAAGCTGAGACATATCTTGGAATATTAAGGTTATAATCGTTCGTCTCTTTAATTTCTGACAATTCAACTAATCTGGAAAAATTAGGAACAGTTTTTCTATTAACTATAACGTCAAAAATCCTCTGGATGTCCATTTCACGCAAAACATTCTGTGTTGCCTCTTTTCCGTAAGAAGCAGAAGCGTCAACAAAAAGAATATCGCTTTCTTCTCTGCCTTTTGAAAGTATCATAACAATAACAGGTATTCCTGTTGCAAAAAACATATTACTTGGAAATCCTATTATAGTTTCGATATTATGATTCTCTACTAACTGTGTTCTGATGGCCTTTTCTGTTCCTCCACGGAATAATACTCCATGAGGTAAAACGATAGCCATAATGCCCTCTTTATCCTTTACATGATACAAACAATGCAACAAGAAAGCAAGGTCTGCTTTTTTACGCGGAGCAAGTCCGTATTTGAAACGTTCATCAAGCTTATAATCATCTGGTTCCCATCCTTGGCTGTAGGGGGGATTTGATACGACCGCATCTACAGGAAGTGCTTCATATGCTGTATCATCGTCAAAATACGGCCAATCCTCCTTTAAGGTATCACCATTTCTGATTTTTATATTCTGAATCCTTATATCCTGCATAAACAGATTCATTTTTGCAAGGTTGCATGTTTCAGTAATATACTCTTGACCATAGTAAACAATCTTATCAGCATTAATATACCTTCCAGCTTCTTTACCAATATTAAGAAGAAGGCCAGCTGTTCCGATAGTTGGATCATATACACTAACTTCAGTTTTATCCTTTAGCCTATCAGCAACTATTTTAGCCATAAGGGATGTTAAACCATGTGGAGTATAGAAAGCGCCGTCTTTCTTCGCTTCACTTGAAAATTTCTTGATAAGATATTCGTAAATATATCCGAGAACATCATAGTCTTTGTTCTTTGGCGGGATATCATTTATAAGATTTACAATACTACGTACAGCAAGATCTCTTGAACCAGCATTCTCTCCGAGGTTTGTAAGTCCAGAAGAAAGGGCTTTAAATATATTTTCTAATAGTTTTCTATATGACTTTCTGTCAGCTATACTGTCATAAAATCGCTCTATAGCTTCTCTAACATCACTCGCACATAAAGAAAGGCCTTTAGCTTGCCAAACAGAAAATAGATCATCATACTGAATGAAATATCCATTACGGTCCTTGAACATTTCTATTGTTGTATCTTCGATCGTCCTCAATTCTTCAGGCGATTCTCCACCAAGTTCATACAAATAGTCGATTTCTTTATCAGAAAGATATTTGTAGAACATAAAGCCCAGAATATAGTCTTTGTACTCACTAGCCTTAATGTTTTTTCTAAGTTCATTTGCTGTAGCCCATATTTTATTTGCTAATTCTTGTTTGGTCATTTAACACAACCCCATCATTCTTTTTTTACAAAATATCTTAAAGAAGATACACATAATAATTATACCATAACTGCTGATGATTTTCAAGTACTTACGCAATCTTAAAAGTTAAATATTATTAGCTGTTTGATGGTGTTCTCTATATATCAACGTCAAATAGTAACATTACCACTCCCACTCCCGCCCCTCGCCGAGCAGAAACGCATTGCTGATGTGCTGGAAAGGGCGTTGGGGGTCTTTGAATAAAAAAGGGATTACGGTTTCCGAAAATATGATTATAGCTTCCCCTATCATGGAGAAGCTATTTTTATAATCTTTTGTAAAACTAATCTTCATCATCTTGAGGAACAAAAATTCTTGAACACTCCCACTCTTTTTGGTTTTCTTTTCTGACAATAAGTTTTGTCGGTTTTCCTGTAATATCAGCCATACGCTGAGCCATAGCGAAGTTAGTCGCATTATCACCGTACAAAATTGAACCGTCATAAAAATTAGTCGGACTTACAACGATATGATCATGATATGAGCACTCATCACGTTCCTTGAAATGCGTTCCTATTACCGAAAGATGAGCATCAGTTATCGGCTTGAATATTTCTTTTCCAAGTTCCATTGCCTTTTCAGGTGTCGGAGCGGTTTCATTCGTAAAGGATGTCATGTAGTGAAATACAGGTGTTTTATCCTGATTATTGTAGAACTTCGCTACAGCCTTGAACTGAAAAGCTGCGTTTTTTGAATTGTTGATATCAATTCCGAATCCTTCCTTCAGAACCTGATCTTTCCCCATGGGATAATTCACGACATTCTGTAAACACTTATCGTCTCCGTTGGTATGTAGAATCACTTTAAGCGTTTCCATAACTTCATGACCTCCTTCTGTAATTTGATAGCTTCTTCGGGCTGATTCGGTTTTAGCTCTTCATACTTCTTGTTGGCATCATTCTGAAGCTCAACCATAAGCTGCGGCGTAAGAGGAGTAGCATAGTGCTTGAGTCTGTATTCTGCTTCATCTGAACGTGGTATACCCTTCTCCTTAGCTGTCTGATCAACCTCATCAAATACTGATTCATGAACTTTAAGCGGTAATGGAACTTTCTTGTCTTTCTGATTATTCATAATAATCACTCCTGTAATAAATATTATTCTGTGTTCACTCACCATGTTTCCTGAATATTGGTTTAAATATATTACAGGAAATATGTATAGAGCAAACGTATTACGGAATTATATTACAGTACAGATTTTTACAAAATATCTAACAAATGTTAATCGTCCATAAAAGAATATGAAAGCTCATAAGCGGAGTATACATCCACAAGTTTTTCACAGACTGAATACAGCTACATATATATAAAACAAGCCTCCGTTTTAATAATCTATCAATTATAATATAATAAATCTCTCCTGTATCTGTTCATTTACTGAACGACACAGGAGTTTTTTCATATATAATGCCGCCTCGTAATGGGGCGGCAAGAATATCCCCCATAACTTTCCTTCAAAATAACAATATATATTTCTATTTCTCGTTTTTTCGAATCTCCAAATATATATTATTACTGTGATACCCTGATCGTGGTAAATAATATTGAAAGGAGAAGCTTAAAAATGTTCAACAATAACCGCTATATGACTTGTGGCGTAGATTCAACGATACCGCTTGAATTGCAGCTTTTTATGTGGAATTGCGTGGATGAATTACCTGAGGAACGAGACTATTTACAGGTTTTCAAACTCGAACCCTTCAGTGAAATGCAGAGAATCACGCACACATCAGAAAATCCCGAACACAAAATGGAGTACCTGATAGCATCAGATACACCGATTACAGCCAAAGTCTACGTAATAGATGATGGCGACCACAGCACAATGCTTTTAGCAAACGAATATTAAACTTTAGCCACTCCTTCGGGAGTGGCTATTTTACGTTATTTTGGAGGAAATCAAAATGGAAGAAAATAAAATCATTTGTTCCCATTGCGGAAATGAAATCACAGATGATGACTATTCAATGGTCAACGGACAAATCGTCTGCTCAGAATGTGTAGAGCAACATACCACGATATGTGACCGCTGCGGGGCTATAATCTGGACCAGCGAAAGCTATGGTGATGATTATACTACACTCTGTCACCACTGCTATCAAAATCACTACACACGCTGTTCGATATGCAATTTGCTTTTGAATGAAGACGATTGCTACAATTTAAATGGAGAAGACCTCTGCAGCGACTGCTACCACGACGAGATCAATAAGTGCCGAAATATCCATGATTATAGCTATAAGCCAGAGCCGATTTTCTACGGGGATAGTTCACGATATTTCGGCGTTGAACTTGAAATTGACGGTGCTGGCAAAGATGATGATAACGCCGAAAAACTGCTTAAAATAGCCAACAGAGACAATGAGCATATCTACATCAAAGGTGACGGTTCTCTCGATGACGGCATGGAGATTGTCAGCCACCCTATGAGTCTTGACTATCATAAAAATTATTGCTGGTCTGAAATCATGAAAAAGGCTATATCACTGGGTTATCGCTCACATCAGACCTCAACTTGCGGACTTCATATCCATGTAAACAGAATTTGTTTTGGCGAATCCAGAGAGGAGCAGGATGAGGTCATTTCAAGGATATTGTACTTTGTCGAAACTCACTGGAACGAGATTCTGAAGTTTAGTCGTAGAAGTGAATACTCAATTAATCGCTGGGCGGCGAGATATGGATATGAGAACTCACCAAAAGCAATTATGGATAAGGCAAAAAAGGGAAACTTCGGCAGATATGCTGCTGTCAATCTCTGCAACTACAGCACTATCGAGTTCCGCCTGTTCCGTGGAACACTCAAACTGAATACATTTATAGCTACATTACAGCTCGTAAATGAGATTTGCAATGTGGCTGTTTCTTTGTCTGACGAGGGATTGCAAAAGCTGTCTTGGTCAGAATTCGTGTCAAATATCAGAGATGCCGAACTCATTCAGTATCTCAAAGAACGCAAGCTATACGTCAACGAAGAAATCGAAATACAGGAGGAAATGTAATGAAAACAACAGAAATTCTTGGAAAAATCACCAAGCTTCCCGTTCCGCAGATGAAACAGGGTGATGCTCAGGTCATTCTCAGACTTGTTACCGTTTTAGCGACAACACATCTCGTGAACAAAATTAACAAAACTATCAAAAAAATTAACGAGCTCGATAATCCTGAACAGATTATCGGCTTTTTTAAGTGAGGTGTATAACTATGTGCGCACTTTTTGGTTGGCTCGATTATAAACACATTTTACCGTATAACGTACTGAAAAAACTTACACAGGCATTAGCTAATTCCGCTGAGGAACGTGGTACTGATGCTGCCGGTATCAGCTACATAAAAGATAGAAAAGTCACGATTTACAAGAGACCTAAGCCTGCTCATAAGCTTAAATTCACTTTTCCCGAAGATACGAGGGCAGTCATGGGACACACCCGGCTTACAACTCAGGGAAATCAGAAGCTTAATTACAACAATCACCCATTCTCCGGCACTGCCGGAGATACAAGTTTTGCATTTGCCCACAACGGGGTTTTGTATAACGACCGTGAACTCCGTAAGGACAAGCTTATACCCGATACTCATATTGAGACAGACTCTTATGCCGCTTGTCAGCTCATTGAGACACAGAGGAAGCTCGATTTTGACAGTCTAAAATATATGGCTGAGACGGTTGAGGGAAACTTCACATTTACTATACTCGATAACGAAAATTCCCTATATATCGTCAAGGGAAGCAATCCCATGTGTCTGATTCACTTCGAAGCTTTGGGATTGTATATCCACGTAAGTACTGAGAGTCTCATGAGGAATGCACTGAAAAAAGTTGGTCTGCATAAGTTTACATACGAGCGTATTGAGATTAATGAGGGAGATATTCTGTGTATCAACAAGAACGGCGAAATTACTCGTGCTGAATTCGAGCCGAAGCTCTACCGTTCAAAATATGCTGCTTGGTATGATTACGGCGACTCTACTTATTATAATATACACGAAGAAATCTTGCTTGCATATTGCGGTATGTATGGGGTGGATTCGTCCGATGTTGAACTTCTGCTGGAGTACGGCTATTCTTGTGACGAGATTGAGGAGATGCTTATGGACACAAATCTGCTTCATGAAGCTCTCAGGGATATCAAGTTTATGTGCGGTGAAGCCATGTACGAGGAATGTTGTGGGGTGTTCTAATGGGCAAAATCGGATATATTCGTGTTTCAACGGAACATCAGGAAACGGCACGACAAGAAGCGATAATGGAGCAGTATAAGGTAGAACGTGTATTTGCAGAAAAGATGTCAGGCAAGAATACTAATCGTCCTGAGCTGAAAGCTATGCTTGATTATGTCCGTGAAGGCGATACCCTGTACATCGAGAGTATCAGCAGACTTGGACGCTCTACAAGAGATTTGCTCAATATAATAGATGTGCTTCAAAGGAAAGGCGTTACCCTTGTCAGCAGCAAGGAGAATATAGACACCAACACTCCTCAGGGAAGGTTCGTCCTATCCATATTCGCAGCACTCTCCGAGCTTGAACGTGAGCAGACTCTACAGCGTCAGCGTGAGGGAATTGCTATAGCCAAGGCTCAAGGAAAATACAAGGGCAGACAGCCTATCCTTATCGATTGGATGAAGTTCGGTCAACTATATGAGCAGTGGAAGGCTGGCACTATTACGGCAGTATGGTTTCAGAAAGAGATGGGCCTGCGTGCCAACACCTTCTACCGCCGTCTAAGAAAATATGAGAGTGAAATGTAATAGTGGAGCCGGCATGACCGGCTCCGTTTTTTCAATAGGGTATCCGTTATTATTGCAATATTGCAAAAGCGGAAATACCACTTATGTGAAACAGATTTTTCATATGTCAGTAGACTACGGGCTATTGATACACAGACTATTTACAGTTTATCTATTACACGAAGCGTTCGTTTAATACACTCCTTGAAGTTTGAGATCATTAAATTGAAAGCATTGTACTTAAACTCATCAGGACATGTTATTTTATATTCATCATTTCCGATGTTGTTCGCATATGATATTAGTTTAAGAAACTCTTCATCCATATCTGTTTTAGGCTCGAGTAATCTAATCAGTTTAGTACAGAGCTTTTCTAATTTAGGATAGTCTTCATCAAAGCTTTCTTTCAACGAATCTATATCGTCTACAAGGTAAGACTTCCAATTCTGGTCTTCTGCTGAATCAGTAAGATTCTTAAGCTCATGCCGCTTATCACTTATCTTGTCAGTCAGTTTTTTCAAATCACACAAAGCCTTATCTGTCAATTCACACAACTTAACCAAAGCCTTTTTCTCAGGCTCCTCAAGTGTATAAGAAAAAACAACGTCTTTGCAGTCGTTTGTCTTACCTGGCTCCGAATAATTTTTGGTTGAAGCTTTTTCGATAATGGAGTAATAATTGGCGGCGATATCATATCTCACCTTATTAATATCCTTGATATCGGCATCCAATTCCAACGCCTGAGCGAACTTTATCAGTTTTAAATCTTCATAGTCTTCTAATGCTTCAATGTAAGCACCATAGTTATCATGATCAAGAGCAGCATAAACCTCATCAGCTATTTCGCTAATGTCATTTGTGCCATGGAGAAATTTCCTAAGACGATCAGAGGCTTCCCTTTTAATAATGGTTTTACCTTTTGAAGTCGTTTCAGTTGGAAACAGTTCATCTATTATTTTCTTTCCGTTGTCTAATAATCCCATCTTCAGTAACATTTTAACAAATTCAGCCTTGCCGCTTTTCTCACCTTCAATAATCTTATAAAAGGATGTAGCATACTTTGAAAATTCAGTCTCATTTTTGGTCATTACAAACCCTCCTCTATAATTTGTTCAATCATTATAATACACCCTAAAACAAGACGCGACAAGATGACGACTTGTTGTCTCATCTCGTCGTGCGTCTATCCTTAAAATAATTATAGCAAATCGAAATGCAAGCGGCAATACCCTACTTGCAAAAAAATTTGCAGAGTGTCATTGATGCGGTAATTATAAAAATTTGGTTTCCGCACAAGCATCAAAATGGGGCTTTTGATATTTTGCAGAGAACAAAATTCAATTTGCACCGCATTCCGGACTGCTCTAAAAATTATTTTAAGAAAGGTGATAAAAAATTATGAATGAAGAGCCAGTATTAGCAGGAGAAGTTTTTCCAGACGTGAGTTCTATCAAGCCTGTTACAAATCCTGCTTTGCAAACAGCAGTAGAATTGGTGAATGTTCAGAAACGTCTCGGACTGTCTCTGACGATGTTTGACAAAAATCTTCACAAGATTTCCGGAAAGTTCAACAGCATGGCAGACCTTCTGCGTAATCCGGATTTTATTTCACATCTGAGTCAGGAGCTTTACGTTAGCAATGATAGTGAGAATACTTGGTTCAAACTTAAACTCAGAAACGGCAAGTTAGTCGCAATAACTTTCGTTATGACAATGAAAGTTAACTGGGTAAAAGTAATGAACAAAACTATTGTGGGCTATGACATCCTCGTTGTTTGTTATAATCCGAGTGAAGATGATGTTAAACCAGCCACGACAGCAGTTCCACAGTCAGATTTAACCGCGGAAAAAGTTGTGAAACACTTTCCGCAGGTTATCGGACAGACTGCGAATAATCATAACGAGATTGGTAAGCTTATTTGCTATATCTTATCCAAGTATACCAGAAATCCAAAACCAGATTCACTTGAATATTATGGGACAATACAGGGCTTTTCTAAGAACAAAGACGGAAAGATACGTTTTTCTCCGCCGAGAGGGTTTCATGATGAGATCCGTCCGTATTTGCCGGCAAAAATGTTGAGTAGGCAATATCCTGGAATTACTAGATGGGGAGTGGCCAAGGACTGGACTCCTACATTATCTCCGCTATTTGCAGGTAAGAAAAAACTGCAACTTTTGCTCCTGTGCAGATCGGCAAGCTGGCACTCATCCTTCTTTGCAAAGAAGGAAGTATACTCTGATAATGTGCTGATTGCAAAACCAACGGCAGAAGTACCTGTGGCTTTGTTAGTTGCACTGTTGAAGAATACTCGCTATGACTCGCTTGATGCTCCGCAGATAGGGCCAAACATCAAACCCTTGAAGTTTGTTCTGGAGTCCGTCAATGACGGAATTGTGGTTGCTATTGACATATTCTCTGCGGATCAGCTGAAAAAAGCCGGAAAAGGGTACGATTTACTTATCAACGACACAAGCGGTGCAGCAGGTAATAGTGAAACTGCAAATCACATTCCGGCATTGATATCCAGATACGCAGATCTGTACATTCCAACGGATAAATGTTGTGTCTTGGAGTTAGGAGATATATCAGTTGAATACTCAGTCGAGATGTACAAGAACAGTCTCAAGTGCTTCGACTCGGGTGTGATAGAACAAACCGAATACGGATGCAATAACGGAGATTTTATCAAGGTCTTCAATGGCTATGTCGATGAAGTTCGCAACGGTATTCCCGATAAAATACCACACTCGAAGCACAATACTTACATCATGCTCATGACAGCTCTGCGAATATATAATGAGTGGTACACGCCGCTATTCTGTCCGGATATCGAACAGTATATCCAAGAATGGCTCTGCTCGCAGGAGCAGGAGGTACAGCCGCTGTATGATATTATCTGTTCCGAGTACGGAAAGATTCTCAACCAGAAGATCGCTGAGGGCTGTTACCGCTTAATCATGAAGGAGGAGACAACTCCGTTTGATAAGGGCAGTCATACGATAGTAGTTGATAAGGATGAACGCCGAATCTATGTGGAAACGGCTGACAGCTTTGACATTGCTAAGGATGAAATGACCTCTATCGCTGATACAGATAGCCTGACTGCTGCTCTTTACAGCGGAGGATATCTTCCGCACAACGCAAAAGACGAGAAAAGTATTCGCATAGCAGCTATCTCTTCTGACGGCACACCTTATCCTTTATATGTTCACGCAATAAGCTATAAGCTGCTTACGCAGGAGAATAAGCTCAGATTTGACTTGCTTGACAAGGAGGCAAACCTGTTCAAGTACGATGAGATACCGAGGGAAGGCTTCCTGCCATTGATTAAGACGATTGACGGAAGGTTCGCTGGCAAGATAATACGCTATGCAGCTGAAGAATCTAACATTTACTTCGGCACAGGCAAAACCGGATCCGGTAAGAGTTGGGCTATTGCTCAGCTGATCTGTATGCTTTTTATGCTCGGTCAGATCGTTGTTGTATTTGATGTAAGCGGCAGCTATACGAAGGAAAAACTCATGAAGATGCTTCCACCTGAAGTAGTTGAGAAACTCTTCCGTTTTATCAATATCGGTGCTAGTTACGGCATGGATATGATACCTGTTGATCTCGGCTCACTGAGAGGCTGTGAAACTCTTCCGGACAAGAAGAGGGCTATCTATAGCGTTCTCAGAGCAGCTGCCGGTCCCATTGACAAGGGTACATCACGAAAGCTGAAGGGGTTCTTATCTGACTATCTCAAGGATAAAGAATACTCGGTATCTCTGAATAACCTCTGCTCTGAATTAGAATACGCTGGAGATTTCGGTGCTGAGATTGCAGACAGGATTGAGTCCGTTCTCGATGACATCAACGAAGTTGGATTTGAGGAGCAGACCTGGGATGACCTGTTCTTGCAGGGACGTAAGATCATCGTTATCAACCTCGGCAATGAGGTTGGTGACAGTACCCATCAGCTTCTCGATATGATGGTCGGCTCGCTGTTCAACTGGCAGATGTCGCACGATGCAGGATTTCTCTCTATTGCAATAGATGAACTTATCGATCAGGATTTCAGCACAGGTTCTCCGCTCCAGACGCTCGTTAAGCAGGGACGTAAGTACCATAGTGCTCTGATAGGAGCTACACAGGATTACTATAATCAGGGCAGCTCACACCTTGACGTGATGAAGCAGGCTAATATGAAGAGCTTCTGCCGTCCCGGCAAGTCTGAGGACAGAGTGGCGCAAAAGCTCGGCTACAGCAACGCTGTTGATGCTGGCTTCAACAAGTTCAAGGCTGGCGACACAATCCTTGAATTTGATGGCTACAATAAGGAGACTGGCGAGAATGAAGCTCTCACTATTAAGGGCAGAGTTGTCAACTTCGTCGAGACACCTCTCTATGAGAAATTCAGGGATATTTATGGTTGCTTTTAATAGTGGCGGCGTCCGTTGAAGGCGCACCACTTCATACATTTATTATATTAAATTAGCCGGAGCAGGTCAAGCGATTTGCTCAGAAAGGAAGAAAAATTATGCTGACTAAAGAGAACACATTCACGGAGTATCCTGATATTGTAACAACTAAGCAGATGATGCAGATGCTTCGTATAGGCAGAAACAAGGCGTTCCAGCTTCTGAATGGCGATATTCCGTCGATAAGAATAGGAAGACTTCACAAGATTCCAAAGATATTTATTATCGAATACCTTAACAAGCAATCTGCCAGAAACTAATCATGTTCTATCGGCTGTCGCTTATGGCAGCCGATAGCTTTAAGGAGGGACAATAATGATTAATTATAAGCTCAACATCAATAAGGGACTGTGGCACGTCAACTTCTACGTTGATGATGTCAGCGGGAAAAAGAAGCGTAAGCAGCTTTCGACAGGCATAAAGGCGTATGATAACTACGGACGAAGAATCAATAAGCGTATGGCTGACGAGAAAGCTCAAGAGATAGTATCTCGTTATGACGGCATAGTTGACAGCGAGTTTGCATCGTGGTCGCTGGATAAATGTACCGAGTACTGCCTTGAGATCAACAAGGTGAAAATGTCACCGACCACCTACAACGACTACCATTGTGCATTGAACAAGCACATCAAGCCATACTTTAAGAACGGCAAACCTCTTAAAGATATAAGGGCAAAGGATATTGAGAGCTTCTGCAGTACGCTGATAGATTCAGGTAAAAGTCCTAAAACCGTACATAAAATGCTCAGCCTTATCGGACCGGCATTCAGATACGCAGAGAAAAACGATTTCATACTCAGGAATCCTATGAGAGTTGTAGACAAGCCTTCTAAAGTCAAAAAAGAAAGCAGTTACTACAATGCTGAGCAGCTTAACAAACTTGCAAAAGCTGCTAAAGGCTCATATATTGAAACTCCCGTTATACTTGCTATGGTTCTGGGACTGAGACGCTCAGAAATAGTGGGAATAACCTGGGATAACGTCGATTTTGATAACAGGATTCTGCATATAAAGCAGAGCGTTATTGTTGGTGATTCAAGTATTCTTCCACAGGGAACGTACAGGGTTATCGGACATACCAAGAGCCATAAATCCAAGGACATTATTCTGAAATACTTTCTCAAAACGGACAGCAGCGAGAGGAGTTTTACAATTAATGACGCTCTCTATAATTACCTCAAAACGCTGAAAGCGGAGCAGGAGGTTATGATAAGGGAGACTAACGCTTACAAAGACTTTGTTTGCGTGAACGCAGTCGGAACACTTATACTGCCGGATAGTATAACTCATTATTTTACTAAGCTGCTTGATGAGAACGGCTTACCGCATATCAAATTTCACGCACTACGACATTCCTGTATCAGCCTTCTCGCCAATAATACGGCTTTCTCAATGAAACAGATACAGGATTACGCCGGACACAGCGACTTCCTCACAACATTTAACGTGTACAGCCATACCGATGACTCGGCTAAGAAAACGGAAATGGACTATATCACAAGTTGCTTCAAGGATTTGTTTGATAGTGACGATTAAGAATAATAAAAAGAGCAGGAACTTTCAATACCGAGAGTTCCTGCTTCATATTAATTTTTGCCAATAGTATCAGAGTAATATTTCTGATTCGGACTTGACGGAGTATTGGGATAAAACATTTTTATACGTCCGCTGTCTATAAGCGGCTGGACGTATTTTTTCATTGCGTAAGTGACGGAGCTGAGCCCTAAATATTCAGCTATCTCCTGACGTGTCCTTGGCGTCTTGCAGAATGCTACTATATCAATATCGCCGTTCTGAGTTCCTTTTTCGTCGCCAAGCCTGAAGCAAACTGTAAACTCTCCACGCTCATTGCGGAATTCAGGAGCAGGCAGTCCGTGCTCTTTCAGTTCCCTGCGTATTGTAGGGATACCGGAATAGCGATTTTCAGTAACGTCCAGAACTTCAAGAGCAGTTGCAAGAACCGGATTTCTTGTATCAGGTTGAACCTTTCCGAGCGTATCAAGCGTGAGTCTGCCGTATAGTCCGCCGGGATTTGTTATCTCAAGACGGTCGGCAAATATGCTCAGCTGAACAGGCATCCCTTCCGTATGGATACTGTAGTCACGGTGTACAAGCGCGTTGAGAAGAGCCTCACGGACGGAGTTGATAGGATAATCAGTCTTATCCCTGCGCTTACCGGTATCGGGATCAACTATTGTTTTTTTGCGGGTATTCTTGCGGACGAACTGCAAGGCTTCATCTACCATATCGGGGATAGTACCTTCGATACGCTGATTATCTATGAACCGTGAGCCGTCGATATCTGTATCGCCTACCTCAGTGCCGGGTACTGATACAGCGATGATGCCAAGCTGGGGAAAGTAAGCCTGCGGATACAGTCCGAACAGAAACTCAGCTGCAAGAGTAGGCTTGCCCTCGCGCATTACGCTCATCAGATCCAGTATCTGACTGTCTTCAAGACTGCTGAGATTCGGCTTGTCTGTTTTCAGCAGCTTCAGATATTCCGCCAGTTTATCACTGCTCAGAGAGGAGACAGCCGCTCTTTCAACAGGACGTATATCGTCCTGATACTTTTTGCGATAAGCTTCAAAGCTGTAAACCTCATATTCGCTCATGTGCTGATCAGCTTCACCTACACGCACATACGAGCCTTTCAGACGTCCCTTGCCCTTGTAGAAGCACGGACGCTCTGATATATCTATTGGAGGTATTTCTGCTGAAACTACATTTTTACCGTCTATTTCAGCAACGGTGAATACCGCTCTGACAGGCGGCTCCATCTGCTCGCACTGATTCATCACGCTTTTCTGGAGTTCCTGAACATCGTCAACGCCTGTTACGGCAAAGCCTTCGTTTTCGTACAGACCGAACACGATAACGCCGCCGTCATCCTGATTCGAGAAGCTGGATAGAGTATCAAACAACCTTTCAGTTGCCTGAGTTTTGCTGCGCTTGACCTCAACTGTTTGAAATTCTGCCTGAGCATTTTGAATCTTTTTTACTATATTTTTTAAATCTATCTCATTCATTTTAAATTTCACCGCCTTACATTTTAAATTTTAGCACTTAATTTAAAATTTGTCAATAAGATTTTAAATATTATTGTGAGATTTAAAATCTTATTTTGTTTATTTTTAAATTCTACCAAACAAATCGTCCCCGCAGCTGCGGGGACTTATCCATGTATGCCTGTAGTTTGTTTCCGACGCTCCAAAGCCTCACTTTGTTTTTTCTTCATTATGTGAACTGCGGCTTAGTTATGCAGTCTGAAATATCCTGCGTAGGAAAAATGTAGGAAAACAACGAAAAAGGCACTTCCGATTTCTCGAAAGTGCCTATTCTTCTGGGGTGGGAGATGGGATTCGAACCCACGATCTTCGGGACCACAATCCGACGCTTTAACCAGCTAAGCTACACCCACCATAAATTGGCGCGCCTTGCTGGATTCGAACCAGCGGCTTACTGCTTAGAAGGCAGTTACTCTATCCAGCTGAGTTAAAGGCGCATAAGTCTGTAGATAAAATCAGCAGCCAAAGCTGCTCTTAATGGAGCGGGTGATGGGAATCGAACCCACGTAACCAGCTTGGAAGGCTGGAATTCTACCATTGAACTACACCCGCATTGCCGTTTCAACGTTAATTATTATATCACACAATGTATGGTATGTCAATAGTTTTTTTGAAAAACGTCATTTTGCACAACATTATCTTCATTCATCAAAGATGTTTTATCCGAAAGAATAAAACACAAAACTTTATTGACAAATCCCAGTTGATATACGTTGTATTAATAGATGAAGAATGTCTCCGGCATTAGTTAAAATAAAAAAATATATAAAAACTTCGTCTTTTTCGCCCTCTAAAATCACTTATATATAGAGGACAAAATATACGTTATCGCATTCAGATATGCCTTATAGTTTTATATGGAGAAGTGATACAATGAAAAAGAAAAAATTCAGAAGCCAATGCGGCAGAGGACGTGAAAAAATATTCAGCTGTGCCTGCCTTGTGCCGAGTATCGTGGGAGTACTTATATTCTTCCTGATTCCTTTCGGCATCGTTATATATTACTCGATGATAAATAATCCCGTCAGCGGAGAATACGTCGGACTTGAAAATTATCAAAATCTTCTTGACAATCTCGCATTCAGAAAGGCGGCTAAAAATACTGCGACCTTTTCTCTTGTTGCCGTTCCACTTTCGATTCTGCTGTCACTCGGACTTGCAATTCTTCTGGAACGCAACATCCCCGGAAAAAGCATATTCCGGACATTCTTTCTGAGTCCGCTTATGGTTCCGACTGCGTCAGTCGTTCTTGTATGGCAGGTACTCTTTCACAATCACGGAACGATCAATCAGATAATAGAAGCTTTCGGCGGTCAGACTGTTGACTGGCTGAAATCCCCGAAAGGTCAGGTAATAATCATTCTAATGTTCCTGTGGAAGAATATCGGCTACAACATGATATTGTTCATGTCTGCGCTGTGCAGTATTCCCCGTGATATTATCGAGGTTGCCGATCTTGAAGGTGCCGGCACATTCTATAAGTTCATACATATCAAGCTGAGGTATCTCTCGCCCACGATAATTTTTGTGTTCATCCTGTCGCTGATTAATTCGTTCAAGATTTTTCGTGAAGTATATCTGCTTACGGGAAAATATCCTTTCGGCAAGCTGTATATGCTTCAGCATTTCATGAACAACACCTTTGAAAATCTCAATTATCAGAAGCTTTCAGCGGCGGCGGTACTTTTTGCGCTTGTGATGATAGTAATAATCGCCGTACTTCTTATCGCTGAGAACATCTTCGGAAAGGACGTGGAAAACTGATGATCGTCAGAAAACAGAATAAATTCCTTGACATCTCGGCAACGATTTTCATAGCGGCAGCGGCGATTCTTTTCCTTATGCCGACCGTCCTGACCATTGCCAATTCATTCATGACTTCCAGCGAGATAAACGCCAATTACGGAGTGATGTTCAGCAATATGTCGGGTGGCGAAAAGACCTTCATTTCCGAGGATATCAACCTGAAATTCATCCCCGACAAGGTTACGCTTGACCAGTACAGATCCGTACTGATAAAGAACGCTGATTACCTCATGAAATTCTGGAATTCAGTTATACTTACCGTTCCGATAACATTTTTCCAGCTTCTTCTTGCAGTAGTGACATCATACGGATTTTCAAGATATCCAGGAAAAATAAAGGGACTTATCTTCTTTGTATACATAATTCTCATGCTGATGCCGGCGCAGGTCACGCTTGTACCGAATTATCTTGTACTTGACAAATTCGGCATGATAGAGACTCAGGAGCTTGGCGTAAGTCAGGAAACGGAACGCTTTATATCACGGCTTGCAATAATACTTCCGGCAGTATTTTCGCCGTTCAGTATATTTCTGCTGACAAAAGTCATGAAGCGAATACCTATTTCATACGTTGAAGCCGCAAAGCTTGACGGTGCCGGAGAAATTCAGATAATGACGAAAATATATCTTCCACTGTGCAAAAGCGCACTCGTTTCAATTGGAATGCTTGTATTCATCGACTACTGGAACATGGTGGAACAGCCGCTTGTACTGATGAAAGGCGATAATTCGTCGCTTCATCCTCTTTCGGTATTTCTGTCGCAGATAAGCGGCGCAGAAGCCGGACTTGCGTTTGCTGTCGGGGCTGTATACATGATACCGACAATACTTATGTTCCTTTACGGCGAGGATTATCTCGTGGAGGGAATATCTTATTCCGGCGGAATCAAAGGATAAAGGAGACTGTACTATGAGTGAAAATATAAAAAACAGTGATGAAAAAATCATCGCATTAAAGGAAAATGAAGAAAAGAATCCCATAAAAAAGCGTGAAATAATCAAAACTCTGATAATAATTTTTCTTGCGGCAATGCTTCTGCTGACATTTTTCTCGAATACGATAATGAACCGCTCACTTCCAGAAATCACTACGGAAACAACATCCTCAGGCAAGCTTACTGAGCGTGTCAGGGGCAGCGGCATGATAATGTCCAACCAGACATATGAGGTGACTATCGACTCTGTGAGAGTTATCGAGAAAATCAATATCAAGTCGGGACAGAAAATCAAAAAAGACGATGTTCTCTTTACTGTAACAGTCGGAAGCAGCACAGAACTTCGTGAAGCTGAAACAGCTCTTGACTCTATGATGCTCCAGTATCAGACGGCTCTCCTTTCAGAACCAGTCGATTATTCATCCGAAAATCAGGCTATCAAGAACGCCCGTGAAGATCTCAATCAGGCTATCGCAAGACGAGATCAGGCATACAACAATCAGACAAATCTCGAACAGGAAAAAAATCAGTATCTCAATGACAAACAGGAGCTTTCCACGCTGAGCGCAAAACAGGGAAAACTTTCAGCGGCAATTACAGCTATCGACAGCGATGATTATTCTGCCGCTCCGCCCGAATATACAGGAAATCTGCCAGTTCTATACGGCGCATATGCTGACGCTGATGCGGAATACAATACCGCTTACGGACTTTACAGCAAGGCTGTCGAAGAAGGCACCGACGAGGCTATCGTGAATTCTGCAAAAGCTGACGCAGACGCAAAAATGATAGTCAGAGATGAAGCTAAACGTATCTATGACGAGGAAAAAATACTCATCCGCAGCGATCTTGCCGTTCAGCTTGCAGATATTGATTATCAGATCACAGACATTTCCGGCAGGATCACACAATACGAAAGCAATAGTCAGGGCGGCGGTATGTCCTACGAGGACTGTGTTGCTGACGTCAGAATGAAGGAACGTGCTCTTGAAGATCTGATAATAAATCTCCAGAAGGCTCAGAAAGCCGACAACATCAACAGTCAGATAAGCAGTCTCAACCTTGAATCGCAGAAAAAAGCTATCGACAAGCAGAAAGAAAAAATAGCTGAGCTTAAAGCAAAAACTACGGCAACTGAAATAAAATCCAAGTACGAC